>JAKADE010000071.1 GCA_021820785.1 Pseudomonadota bacterium | reverse complement strand
CATCGCCGCCGTCCATGTAGAGCGGGGAGGGACTCACCGAGCGGCGCATCCCGGTCAGCCGGTTGTAGCTCTGCATGACGGTGTAGTAGTCGCTGCCGTAGGTGACGTAGCGGCTGTCGGGCTTCGGAGCGACGAACGAGCTCTCCCCGAGCGCGACCGAATGCCACGCCGACACCGGAATCGCACCGTCGATCGAGGCGCTGGGCCCCTCGAAGGAGCCCTCGTCCTGCTGCGCGCCGTAGACGTTGAACGGGAACGCATCGTCGAGCGCGACATGGTAGAACTGGCCGGTCGGCTGGTTGTGCTCGGTGCTCCAGGTCTTGCCGCCGTCGGTCGAGACCGTGGCGCCGCCGTCATTGCCGACCAGCAGGATCTTGGGGTGGTGTGGATTGATCCAGACGATGTGATTGTCGCCGTGGCGCATATGCAGCAGCGAGAAGGCTTTGCCGCCATTACGCGAGACCCAGACGCCGTCGACGTTCGGCGCGTACATCGTGTTCGGGTTGGTGGGGTCGACGTATATCGACATGTAATAGAAGGCTCGCTGGCGCAGGCTCCAGCTGCGGTTGACGCGCTTCCAGCTCGCTCCGCCGTTGGCCGAGCGGAATACCCCGCCATGCTTCGCCTGGATGATGGCGTACACGATGTTGGGGTTGCTGGCGGCGACCGATACGCCCATGCGTCCGAGCAGGCCGTGCGGCAGGCCCGGGTTGTGCGAGAGATTGGTCCAGTGCGCGCCGCCGTCGGTGCTCTTGAACAGCCCGCTGCCCGGGCCGCCGTCGATCAGCGTCCAGGGCGTGCGCTGTGCCTGCCACATCGTCGCGTACAGCACGTTCGGATCGCGCGGATCCATCACCAGATCAATCGCGCCGGTCTTGGCGTTGACGTAGAGCACCTTGTGCCAGGTTTTGCCGCCGTCGGTCGATTTGAAGATGCCGCGCTCGGCATTGGGTTTGAAGACATGTCCCGTCGAGGCGACGTAGACGATATCGGGGTTGTGCGGATCGACGACGATGGCACTCGTGGTGCGCGTGTCGGACAGGCCCGCGTATTTCCACGTCTTGCCGCCGTCGGTCGATTTGAAGATGCCGTCGCCGGTGACCATGTCGTTGCGGATGTCCGCCTCGCCGGTACCGACATAGATCACCTTGGGGTTCGATGCCGCCACGGCGATCGCTCCGACGCTGCCGCTCGCGGACGTCCACTTGCCGTCCGTGATGTTGTGCCACCGCACTCCGTAGTCCGTGCTCTTCCAGACGCCGCCGTCGACGGCGCCCATGTAGAAGAGGTTGCGCTTGCCGTCAACGCCGGCGACCGCCACGACGCGACCGCCGATGTCCGGCCCGATGTTCCGCCAGGTGAGCTTGCCGTTGAGAAAATTCTGCAGCGGGGCGGCGTGCGCTGCCAGCGGCAGACACAGCAGCGCCGCGACCGCGACGAACAGGGATTTGCCGCGGACGAGCCGCGAGTCGGCATCGACGTGGAGCATGCGCGATCACCTCTTGGAGAATGGGTGCACGGAACGCGGGCGGAACGTATCGGTTCAGCTTAACGGACTGCCCAGGGGCCCGCAATGAAGCGGCGGGCGCGATTTTTCCGGGCAGAAGCGCCGAGCTGCGGCCCCGTGACGAGGGCGCGACGACAGGAGTTTTTCCCGCGGTGAGCCGATTCGCGGCCCCGGGGACGGCAGGCGCCGGAGCGCCACGCGGCAGCGGCATGCGCTGCGTTCCGCGGCACGCCTCTGCCGGAAGGGCCCGGGCGTATACTGCCGGGCTCCAGGGTGCCCCTGTGTCGACCGCGAGGTCTGTGGTGAGCGCTCGGTCCGGCATGTTCTGCGCAGTGGCGTCGTGGGCCATGCTTGGGCTGTCTGCCACGGCGGGCACGTTTCCGGCGCCGCCGCCCGCACCGCTGCCGTTTGCCGCGCCGGCACGCCCCGGACCTGCCGACCGGATCGTCGTCGCGGTGCGCATCGACGGTGAGGGGCCGTTCCGATTTCTCGTCGACACCGGTGCCGACAGCTCGATGGTCTCCCCGGGTCTGGTGCGCGAACTGGGGCTGACTGCGCACCGGAACGGCAGCGAACAGGTGCAGGGCACGACCGGGATCGAGCGACTGCCGTGGGTGTTGATCCGGCGTCTGCGGGTCGGGAGCATCGTCAAGCACGGTCTGCGCATGCCGGTGAGCGACAGTCCGGTCATGATCGGCCTCGATGGGATTCTCGGCATGGCCGGATTCGGTCCGGTGCGCCTCGTGGTTGATTTCCATCGTCGCGAGGTCACCATCGAGCACTCGAACCGGCGCATCCTCGGCAGTTTCCTGAAAATCCCCGCCCAGCGCACCGTCGGCGGTCTGCTCGTGATCCCCGCTCGCGTCGCGGATGTACCGGTCGAAGCGGTGATCGATACCGGCTCGGCCGACACGTTCGGCAACGGGGCGCTGCGCAAGGCGCTGCTGCGCGACCCCAAGACCGCAGTGCTCGCCGCGGTCTACGGCGTGACCCGGCAGGTCGCGAGCGGCGGGGTGGCGCGCGCCCCGCCGATTTATCTCGGGCCTGCCGCGATCCGCAACCTGGCCGTCGTCTACAGTGACATTCCGATTTTCAGGGTGTGGCATCTGCAGCGCCGGCCGGCGCTGCTGATCGGCATGAATGTGCTCGGTACCGCCCGCGCGCTGATACTCGATTACCCGCACGCCCGGGTCTATCTGCTGACCGCGCCTGCGTCCTCGGTGCGCATCACGCACGAATTCTTCCCCATCCCCTGAGCCGGACCGGTGCGGGCGGTGTTCTGATTCCGGTACAGCCGCGGCGCAGCGCGCGCTCCGCCAGCGCGGCCACGACACCGCAGTTGTTGTACGCCGGTCCGTGCCGCAGTATGCCGGGCGCGCCCGAACCGGCCGCTGTTGTCCGAGGAGACGCCCATGATCAAAGTCAGCGTGATGTATCCGAATCAGCCCGGCGCCCGTTTCGATCATGCGTACTACCGCGATCGGCACATGCCGCTGGTGCAGCGGTTGATGGGGCCGCACTGCCGCTACTACACGATCGACAAAGGGCTCTCCGGCGGTGCCGCCGACGCCCCGGCAATCTACGTAGCCCTGTGCCACATCTTCTGCGATTCGGTGGAGGCGTTCGAGGCCGGCTTCGGACCGCATGCCCAGGAGATCCTCGCCGATATTGCCAACTACACCGACCTCGCGCCGGTCATCCAGATCAGCGAGGTCGTGGTTGGCCATTGATCTGCCGCCGACCTTTACCCCGCGCTTCGCTGTTGCGATCGACATGCGTCCGGCGCCGATGCGTTGATGCCGCGCACCGGTTCCGATGCGTCGCGTGATCGGGTTGCCTCGCCCGGATGGCTCTGGCGTCTGGAATGCGGTCTGCCCGCTTCACGTCCCGCCCGCTCGAGGGGGCGGGCCTTCATCTGTTCCAGCTCTGGTGCCGTCGCGCGAACCGATGCACGTGCGGGGTCCGGCCCTCTCCGGCGGGCCGAAGTCCGGCGGCGCGGTGTGTCGAACCGCCGGGGTCGATCGCCGCCCGGCGCCCGTCGCGGCGCAGACTCCCGCATGCATGCCACGCCTGCCGGGTACCGCGCCGGTCAGCGGCCTGCGTCAGGGCGGTGAAAAAGATCGCTGTTCTTCGCGCAGCGTGCGGCGCAGGGGTAATCGGAACAATGTTCCGGCGCGCCGGCCGCACAATGCGCGGTGTGCAGCGGCGCACTCGGGGGGCATGGAACGATGAGCATCAGGGCGGAGGCATTCGAGCACTGGATCCGCACGGCCTTCGTGGAGCTCAATACCGAGCTCGAGGAGCGCTATTTCGCGCAGGCCGAGCGGGGTCGGGTGGCCGGCGTCGGTGAGGAGCTCAAGGCCGCGCTGCGCGATGAAGGGCTGGTCTTCGTGCGGGCGCTGCTCAAGGAGGGCAACACCGGCGAGGGCTTCGAGAGCGCCTTCGCGGTCCTCGGCAACGTTGGGATGTACCTCGCCGCGCTGCGCCGCCACGAGCTGACCCACCCGGCGCGCGAGGAGCGCTCGCCGTTTCCCGAGGCATCCGCGTTGGCGCTGCACGTCGGTGCATCGCTCGGGATGGCTCCGCGTTTCGCCACCAGTCACCTCGCGACCCGTAACCGCGCTCGCGCCGGGGTGCGCAAGAGCTTCACCCGGCTGCACGACGAGTTCCTGTTCATTGACGAGAACACCCGCGGCATCCTGGCCCTGCAGCTCGCCGCCGATGCCCTGACCAGCGTCGTGCACCTGGGAGTCTCCAGTCCCGTGGCTGACGGGATGTTCGCCGCGGCACGGCGCGGTCTCGAGGAGGTTCTCCTGATCAATGAGCGGCTGATGACGCAGCTCGACGTCGAGCGCTTCTTTTACTCCGTGCGACCCTACTACAAACCCTATCGGGTCGGGCGGCAGGAGTACCGCGGCGCCAATGCCGGCGACTTCTCCGGCATTAACGAGCTCGATCTGCTGCTCGGGGTGTGCCGCGCCAACGATCCGTATTACGCGCAGCTTCTGGTGGACAAGATGCTGTTCATGCCGCCGGCCGACCAGGCGCGGCTGCGCGAATGCATGACGTACCAGAGTCTGCTCGATGAATTGCTCGAACTGCTGCCCGAGCACCGGCACGCAGACTGGTTTCAGCGCAACGCGCGCGCCTACCTCGAATTGTGCGAACTGTTCGCCCGTTACGCGACGCAGCACCACGACGGGCTGGTCCGGCGATTCATTACGCAGCCCGCTGCGCAGCTGGGTCCGCAGGACCTCGCGGATCTCACGGCCAGCGGTCCGCCGCTGCCGGTGCTCTTGCGCGCCCTCGAGGTGCTGCGCGACTTGCGGTGCGCGGCCGATCGCAACGATATCGCCACGCGCCATGACGATCTCGAACGGCTGCGCGCCGCGGTGGCCGGGTGAGGCGCCGGGCGGAGCTGCGCGCCGCGGTCCGAGGGTCGCGATTTCATCGCGTGACGGTGTCGGAGTGTGCGTGCAGCGCCATGGCGAGGGCCCGGGATCGCCGCGCGGGATCACCCCGTGCGCGCCAGATTCCCGTTCTACACTGCGGAACAGGCCGTCGGACCGGCCGACACCGCGCTGGCGAGGCATCGTCAGCGTCATCTGCCCGCATGAGTGACGCTCGCGCCGCGCCGGCCGGGCGGTGGCGGCGTGGGGGTGGCGCAGTGCGCATCGGCGCACACGTGTTGTCCGGCGGAGCAGGCGCCCCTTACAATCCAGCGCGTCGCGCAGTGCCGGCAGCGTGCGGCCCCGGCGCGGCAGCGTGCGTCTCAGGAGGCGGATCCCGGCATCCGGACACAGAATGGTCACCGCGATAATACTCATGAACGTCGAACCGTCTCACACCGTCGAGGTGGCGCAGACGTTGAGCGAGATGAACGGGGTCTCCGAGGTGTACTCGGTAGCCGGGCATTTCGACCTGGTAGCCGTCGTGCGCGTCCGGGAAAACGAGATGCTGGCCGACCTGGTCGCGCAGCGCATCCGCACCGTCTCGGGCGTAATCCGCACCGAGACGCTCATTGCCTTCCGCGCGTTCTCGCGGCACGACCTCGAGAGCCTGTTCAGCCTCGATTGAATCCGGACGGGAGGCAGGCCCGATCGGCCTTGACGCCCGACAGGTAAGCACGAGCGCGGCGTCGGACCTCGTTCCGGGAAATTATCCCGGGTTCCTGCACCAAGCTGGTGCACACGGCGATCCTGTCCGTCCTGTATGTTGTTCTTGAGCAACGAACCGGCGCTGTTTGCGCGACCGCACGCCACAACCGGATCGCAAGCCGCGCCCCGCGGACGCGGTCCCCAAACCGGTCCAGCCTGCACACCTGGCATTCGGTCCGCGCGGACCATTCATTCAATCAATGAGTTATGGCAGCGTTGTCGGGCGCGCCAAACTTTACCAGCTGTAAAGCGCGGTATATGCTCACCGCACAATCCCAACAATGGGATGGGGCCTTGGACGAACAGTTCTGCAACAAAGAACGTCGGACAACTTGCTCGCATACAACAACCGATCGTCAGGCGGCATCGATCGCCGCAGTGGGAGTCCATACATGAGCGTTAATCACCGCGTCAGGAGTGCCGTGGCGCGCGCGCTTGCCGTAAGCGCCGTGGCCGCGTTGGGACTGACAAGTTTTGCAGCGAATGCACAGCAGGCCGCGACGTCCCCCACGGGACCGACCGCCAGCACGAGCAAGAAATCACAACAGTTGCAGACGGTCATCGTCACCGGCTCGCTGATCAGCCGGACCAGTATCGAGACGCCGAGCCCGGTGCAGATCCTCAGCGCCGCGCAGATGGTGCAGAGCGGATACACGGACTTCTCCTCGATCCTGAAGAACATCAGCGCCAACGGCGCGAGCACGCTCAGCCAGTCGTTCAGCTTCGCCTTTGCGGCGGGCGCTTCGGGCGTGTCGCTGCGCGGACTGTCGGTCGGAGACACCCTCGTGCTGATCGACGGGGAGCGTACCGTCCCCTATCCGTTGCTCGACGACAATCAGCGCAGTTTCGTCGATCTCGCATCGATTCCGTTCACGGCGATCCAGTCCGTGCAGATCGACAAGAACGGCGCCTCGGGCGTGTACGGTTCGGACGCCATCGCGGGTGTCGTGAACGTCATCCTGCGCAAGGAGTACCAGGGCTTCAAGGTCAGTGCCGAGACCGGTACGTCCCAGCGCGGTGACGGCACGATGGAGCACATCGGCTTCATCGGAGGTCATGGCAGTCTCGCCGAGGACGGCTACAACTGGTACATCTCCGGCGACTTCCGTCACCAGGACCAGATCCTGGCACGCAACCGCCACGGCCTCTGGGACAATATCGATTACACGCCCTTTGGCGGTACGTTCGGCGGCGCCAACAACGTAGGTCAGGCCGCCGCGCTGGATCCGATCTTCGCCTATCCGCAGTCCGGTACGGGGTACTTCATCGACCCGGCGACCGGCAACATCGTCA
The DNA here is from genome assembly GCA_021820785.1 of Pseudomonadota bacterium. The sequence goes on along the minus strand of JAKADE010000071.1, from coordinate 3,229 downwards.
ATTATCTGCCCGGCTGCGATGCCCAGTCGCAGGCGCTCAACAAGTGCCTGACGATCGATCCGAACGCCCAGTTGCAGCCCGCGACGACGCGTGTCGACCTGCTCGGCAAGTTCACCAAGCAGCTGAGCGACAACTGGACCCTCGGCATTCAGGCATCCTGGTTCGAGAGCTCCTCGCAGGAGAAGACGGGCTATTCCGGCGGGGTCGGCAACATCGGGGGCGTCAGCAACCTGGTGTTCGGCCCCGGAATTCCGCTGACGGTGGTGCCGGCATCGGCGCTGGTGACGCCGAACATCATCACGGTGCCGAGCACGAACCCGATGTACCCGGCGTGCACGAACCAGAGCTGGTGCGGGCAGCCGCTCGCCTTCCAGTACAATTTCCCGGAGCTCGGCTCGGTCTCGACGCTGACCAACACCAATACCTACCGGTTGCTGGCGACGTTGAAGGGTCGGGCTGCGGGGTGGCGCATCGATGCCACCGCGGGCGCCATGTACGCGAAGATGGACTACAAGCTCCTTGGCCAGATCAACAGCGCGGCCCTGCAGAGCGCGCTGAACAACGGCTACGTCTTCGGCAGTTCCAACGGTACTCAGCTGTTCGCGCCTGCGATGGAGTCGACTCCGTGGAGCGAGCTCGACCTGGTCGACATCCATGGCCAGCACAAGCTGTTCGAGCTGCCCGGCGGGCCGCTGCAGCTCGCCGTCGGCGTGCAGTGGTACAAGAAGGTGCAGGACGAGCATGCGCCGCCGTCGGCGGTGTCCGGCGCGCAGACCGAAGGCGGCGGACCGATTTACGTGATCGGCACCGAGAAGGATGCTGCAGCGTTCCTCGAGCTGGACGGCAAGCCGATCAAGCATTTCGAAGTGGACGCGGCGGGACGATTCGACCATTACCAGGGTGTGGGCTCGGCATTCACGCCGCAGTTCGGCGTGAAGTACACGCCGTGGCACTGGATCGCGCTGCGCGGTACCTGGGGCAAGGGCTTCCGGGCCCCGTCGGCAGCCGAAGGCGGCGCCTCGGGTGAGCTGTTCGGCGCCGGCTCCTTCACCGATCCGGCGCTGTGCCCGAACCCGAATCCGAGCAGCAGCTCCAGCATCGTGGCCGGACCCGGCGACTACTCGACACAGTGCAGCATCCAGGTCACCGGCTTCCAGGCCGCGAACCCGCACCTGCAGAACGTCAAGTCGACCAACTGGACGGCCGGTATCGTCTTGCAGCCGCTGCGCGAGGTGAGCCTGACGGGTGATTACTACAACATCAAGGTGACCAACGACATCATCTCGGCGTTCGAGGCTGGCGGCCTGGGCAACTACAGCAGCATCCTGCGCGGCGCCCCGATCATCCAGCCGTACTGCCCGACGACCTACACCGGGGGCTGCACTTCCGCGCAGCTGGTCAATCAGGTCACACCCGTCGGACCGATCCTGGCGCTCTCGTATCCGTATGTGAATGCGGGCGCGACGCACACCAGCGGCTTCGACATCGATATCCGGGGGCACTATGACGCGGGCTACTATGGCCGCTTCACGGTGGACGCGACCTGGACGCATCTGTTGACCTACCAGCTGACCTTCAATGGTCAGACATACGAGCTGGCCGGAACGCACGGTCCGTCGGGCGTCTCGGGTGACACCGGCAGTCCGAAGGACCGGGCCAGCCTGCAGCTGAGCTGGCAGCGCGGAGCGCTTACCATCGCCCCGAGCCTGAACTTCGTCGGCCACTTCGATATCACCGATCCCTCCTCGGGGATTCCGACGTGCAACTCGGCGATCGGGTATGACGCCCGCTTCCTCAACGGCGTGACCCCGCAGAACTCGCAGTTCTGCTCGGTCGGCTATTACCTGCAGACCGACATCTACGGGGCCTACCAGATCAGCTCGCACCTGCAGATCCATGCGGCGGTGACGAATCTGTTCAACAAGGTCCCGCCGGTCGACATGCAGACGTACGGCGGCGGTACGTATTTCTATCCGTACGATCCGGCGTTCGCTCAGGGTGGAGCCGTGGGCCGTTACTTCACGCTGGGGGCAACCTACAGCTACTAACAAAAATACTCGGGGGCATGACCTCGAACTGGTCGTGGCGCGGCCGAGGCGGCCGCGCCACGACCCCTGCACACGGCCCCGCAAGGGGCCGTCTTTCTTTGTCCGCCCGGCGCGCCGCGGAGGGGCGGATGCTCAGGGCTCGGCAGGTTCTGCCGCGACGACTCTGTTGCGGCCGGCATCCTTGGCGCGATACAGCGCGACATCGGCATCCTGGATCAGCAGTTCCGCAGTGCAGCGCGGGTGCGTCGCCGAGCGGGTGACCGCACCGATGCTGATGGTCAGGGTGCGACGGCCCCAACGGGTGGTCTGAGCGTCTGCGCAGAGACGTTCTGCGAGCGTGCGCGCCCCTTCACGGTCCGTAGCCGGCAGGATGACCACGAACTCTTCCCCGCCGTATCGGGCGACGACGTCCGACTCTCGCGTCGCAGCACGGATCACCTGCGCCAGGTGACGCAGTGCCTCGTCACCGACCTGATGGCCGAACTGATCGTTGTACGATTTGAAGTGATCGGCATCGATGAGCAGCAGCGACAGCGGCTCCCCTGAGCGTTGACTGCGGGCGACCGCATGGTTCAGTTGCTGGGCGAGTGCGAGACGATTGTAAAGGCCGGTCAGCGGATCGGTGATCGCCTGGGCGTGCAGCTGCATGTTCAGCTTGCGCAGCCGGCTCTGATATTCCTCGAGCTCGTTCTGGTACGTGCGTGCCGATTCGAGTGCCGCCTGCAGCGCCCGGTGCATCGAGCGCAGCTTCAGCTGCGCGGCGGCCTGGCGGGCGAGCGCCTGCAGGGCCGCGCGCTGGCGCGCCTGGAGTTGCCGCGGCCGATGATCAAGCACGCACAGCGTGCCGAGCGCATGGCCTTCGTCCGTGACGAGCGGGGCGCCGGCATAGAAGCGGATGCGCGGACCGTCGAGCACCAGGGGGTTGTCGGCGAAGCGTTCGTCGGCTGCGGTGTCCGGCACTTCCATGATCTCGCCGGGAACCAGAATGGCATGGGCGCAGAATGACAGCTCGCGCGCCGTCTCTTCGAGCACCGTGCCGTAATGCGATTTGAACCACTGTCGGTCTGCGTCGATCAGGCTGACGAACGACAGCGGCGTATCGCACAGCGTCGCGGCAAGCAGCGTCAGGTCATCAAACGCCTGCTCGGGGACGGAGTCGAGGATTCCGAGGACCCGCAGCG
>JAKADE010000070.1 GCA_021820785.1 Pseudomonadota bacterium | reverse complement strand
GGACAGGATTTCATTATAGTGCGCTGACTTGCTCCATGCCGAAATTGCAATACCCCTTTGATTTAACTCAGGATTTGCGCCGCTAGATGTCGGAACGAGACACCGAGAGCTTCGATCTCGACGAGGAATTCCTGGGCGGAAGCACCGAGGACAGCACCGATTACGATCGGATGCTCGATCGGGTAGACAAGCGCCGACCCCACCCGGGTACCAAGCGCGGGAAAGCCGCCTGGAGCCGACTCGAGGAAGTCCTGGCCGACAAGAGGCTCGAGAAGGACCTTCGCGATTTCGACGAAGAGCTCTAGCGCCCGCGCGTCCATAGAGCGGATTCGTTCGACCCGAGCAGGGCGGCCGCGATCCGGCAGCGCCCGGGGGTCTGCTCGGCCCGAGTAAGTGAACCGGACGCCCCCGCCGCCCGGCCAGGAATCATTGTGACTCGCACCGCTTCCGACTGGATCGTCCTGAAATTCGGGGGGACCAGCGTCTCCTCGGTCGCCAACTGGCGCAACATCGCCCAGGTCACCGCCGCGCGGCGCGCCGAGGGTGCGCGCGTGTTGATCGTGCACTCGGCGTTGAGCGGTATCACCGACCGGCTGGAGCGGCTGCTCGATGGCGCCAGCCGCGAGGCGCAGGAGGAGGATCTGCGCCAGATCGAGGCCCGCCACCGTGCGCTCGCGGCAGATCTGGGGATCGCGCTCGGCGAGGCCTGCGAGCGCCAGCTCGCCGAGCTGCGCCAGATCGCCGCCGGCGTCGCGCTCATCGGCGAGGTGAGCGACCGAACGCGCGCGCGCGTGATGTCCGCCGGGGAGCTGATGGCAACCGATCTCGGCGCGCGCTTCCTCGCCGCCCAGGGCCTGGAGGTCGAGTGGGCCGATGCCCGCACCATGCTGTGCGCCGAGGAGCGGGCCAACGCCTCGGCCAAGGCGAGCGTGCTCTCGGCGGTGTGCAACTTCGCGCCGGATCACGTGCTCGAGCAGCGCCTGCAGAGCGCCGCACCGGTGATCGTGACGCAGGGCTTCATTGCGAGCGACGGCGAGGGCAACACCGTGCTGCTCGGCCGCGGCGGGTCGGACACCTCCGGGGCGTATCTGGCGGCCAAGCTGCGCGCACGGCGGCTGGAGATCTGGACCGACGTGCCGGGCATGTTCAGCGCCAACCCGCGCCAGGTGCCGACCGCGCGGCTGCTGCGCGCGCTGCACTACGACGAGGCGCAGGAGATCGCCACCAGCGGCGCGAAGGTGCTGCATCCGCGCTGCATCCTGCCGGTGCGCCAGTACGGCATTCCGCTGCACGTGTACGCCACGCAGGCCCCCGAGCTCGAAGGGACCGTGCTCTCGGCCGACGGCGACGGCGCCGCGCAGGTCAAGGCGGTGTGCACCAAGAAGGGCATCACCCTCGTGTCGCTCGAGAGCCCGGGCATGTGGCACCAGGTGGGCTTTCTCGCCGATGCCTTCCAGGTATTCAAGACGCACGGCATGTCGGTGGACCTGGTGTCCACCTCCGAGACCAACGTCACCGTGTCCCTCGATCCGGCCGCTAACACGCTCGACAGCGCGCTGCTCGGGGCGCTGGTGAGCGACCTGTCGCGCCTCTGCCGGGTGCAGCTCATCGGGCCGTGCGCCTCGGTGAGTCTGGTCGGGCGCAACATCCGCGCCATCCTGCACCAGCTGGGCGAGGCGCTCGAGTTCTTCGCCGAGCAGAAGATCTACCTCGTCTCGCAGGCCGCCAACGACCTGAACTTCACCTTCGTGGTCGATGAGAACCAGGGCGACCGGCTGGTCGATCAGCTGCACGAACTGCTGATCCGCCCGGTGCTCGGGGAGCGGGTGCTGGGGCCGACCTGGGCGCAGCTGTTCAGCAAGGCGCCGCCTGGCGAATCACCCGCCGAGCCCTGGTGGCGTGCGCAGCCGCAGCGGCTGATCGAGGCGCTCGGGACGCGCGAGGCGGCCTACGTCTACGATCTCGACAGCGTCAGCGCCGCGGCCCGCGCGCTCAATGCGCTCGAGCCGGTCTCGCGCGTGCACTACGCGATGAAGGCCAACCCGCACCCCGCCGTGCTGCGGGCCGTGGCCGCGGCGGGTCTGGATTTCGAGTGCGTCTCGCGGGGGGAGCTCGAACGGGTGTTCGCCGAATTCCCCGGGCTCGAACCGGCCCGAGTGCTGTATACGCCGAACTTCGCCTCGCGCGAGGAGTACCGCTGGGCGCTCGAGCGCGGTGTGCAGGTCACGGTCGACAGCCTGCATGCGCTCACCGAGTGGCCTGAGCTGTGGGCCGGGCGGGAACTGCTCGTGAGGGTCGACACCGGCGTCGGCGCCGGCCATCACCATCACGTGCGCACTGCCGGTGCACACGCCAAGTTCGGCGTGCCGGTGGGTGACCTCGAGCAGCTGGTGCGCGAGGCCGTTCGCCGCGGTGCGCGCATCATCGGACTGCATGCGCACGTCGGCAGCGGCATCTTCGAGGTCAGCACCTGGGAGCACACCGCGCGCCAGCTCGCCGAGCTCGCCGGGCGCTTCGAGTCGGTGCGGATCATCAACATCGGCGGCGGCCTCGGCGTGCCGGAGCGCGCCGATCAGCGCCAGCTCGATCTCGACAAGCTCGCCACGCTGCTCGCGGCGGTGCGCGCCGAGCACCCGGGGCTCGAGATCTGGATGGAACCGGGGCGCTACCTGACCGCTGCCGCCGGCGTGCTGCTGGCGCGGGTCACGCAGCTGAAGAGCAAGGGCAGCGTGCGCTACGTCGGCATCGCCACCGGCATGAACTCCCTGCTGCGTCCGGCGCTCTATGGTGCATACCATGAGATCGTCAATCTCACCCGCCTCGAGGAGCCGCCCCGCGAACTCGTCAACATCGTCGGACCGATCTGCGAAAGTGCCGATGTGCTCGGCCATGACCGGCTGCTGCCGCCGACCCGCGAGGGCGACGTGCTGCTGATCGCCAACGCCGGCGCCTACGGGCATGCCATGAGTTCGCACTACAACCTGCGCAGTCCCGCTGAGGAGATCGTCCTCTGAAGCGGTCATCGGGGCGCAAGTCCGGCAAATCCAGCACGGCCGGCAAGTCGGGCACGTCCGGCCGCGGCACGCCGCGCGCCGCGAGGCGGCGCGGGTCGGGGCTGCGCTGGCTGTGGCGCGGGCTCGGGATCGCCGCACTCGTGCTGCTGGTGATCGGCGGCGGCTACGTGCTGTATCTCGATCGTCTGGTGACCGGGCAGTTCCGCTCGCTGCGCTGGACGCTGCCGGCGCGCGTCTATGCCGCACCGCTGCAGCTGTACGCGGGCGACCCGCTCACGGAAGCACAGCTCGAGCATGAGCTGCACCGGCTGTCCTACCGTCATGTGGCGCAGCTGCGAGGGCCGGGGACCTATACCGCGGGCGTCGGGCGGATCGCCGTGGTGCTGCGCCCGGCGCAGTTCGCCGACCGCAGCCGGCCCGCGATGCTGCTGCGGATCGGGTTCGGTCCGGCCGGGATCGCGCAGCTCACGAATGCCGCCGGCGCCCAGGTGCCGGTGGTGCGCCTCGATCCACTGCTCATCGGCAGCCTGTTCCCGAGCGACGGGGTGGATCGCATCGTGGTCACCCCGAAACAGGTGCCGCCGCTGCTGCCGGCGGCACTGAAGGCGGTCGAGGACCGCACCTTCGATACCAACTGGGGCATCGATCCGCGCGGCATCGTCCGCGCCGCGTGGGTGGATCTGCGCGCCGGGCACATCGAGGAGGGCGGCAGCACGCTCACCCAGGAACTGGTGCGCAGCTACTTCCTGAACGACCGGCGCACGTTCTGGCGCAAGATCCGTGAAGCCATCATGTCCGTCGTGCTGACCGCGCATTTCAGCAAGGCGGACATCATGAACGCCTACATCAACGAGATCTTTCTCGGCCAGGACGGCAACCGCTCGGTGCATGGGTTCGGACTGGCGAGCGAGTTCTACTTCGGCGAGCCGCTCGATGAGCTCGACCTGCCGCAGATCGCCATGCTGGTGGCGATCGTGCGCGGACCGACCTATTACGATCCGCGCCGGGTGCCGAAGCGCGTGCTGGCGCGACGCAACCTGGTGCTTAAGATCCTGGCCCGCCAGGGCGTGGTCTCGCGCGCGCGGGCCGAGGCGGCGATGCACGCGCCGCTCGGAGTCACCGCGCATGCCTCCGGGGCGTACTACCCGGCCTACCTCGATCTGGTGCGCCGCACGTTGAGCCGCGACTACCCGCAGAAGGAGCTGACGGAGGCGGGGCTGCGCATCTACACCAGCCTCGATCCGCGCGTGCAGGAGATCGCCGAACATGCGCTCGATGCGCAGCTGCACCGTCTCGATCCGACCCACCATTACGGCGCCGAGCATCTGCAGGGCGCGGTGGTGGTGACCTCGCCGCAGACCGGGGATGTGCTGGCGATCGTCGGCGGCCGCGATGCGGACTTCGACGGTTTCAACCGCGCGCTCGATGCGCGCCGCTCCATCGGCTCGCTGGTCAAGCCGTTCGTCTACCTGACGGCGCTCGAGAGCGGTCAGTACACGCCGGCGAGCATCATCGAGGACGAGCCGATCTCGGTGCGCCTGGGGCCGGGGCGGTACTGGCGGCCGCGCAATTACTCGCGCATCTTCCACGGGCCGGTGCCGCTGGTGCGCGCCCTCGGGGATTCGCTGAACGCCGCCAGCGTGCGTCTCGGGATGCGGGTCGGCCTCGGCCCCGTCACGCAGACGCTGCAGCGCTTCGGGCTGAAGCACCTGCCGGATGAGGTGCCCGCGATGCTGCTCGGGGCGAGCGATCTGTCGCCGTTCGAGGTGGCGCAACTGTACAACGGGATCGCCGACGGGGGCTTCCGGGAGCCGCTGCGCGCCGTGCAGGCGGTCGTCAGCGCCGACGGCAAGCCCCTGAAGGCGTTCCCGGTGCGGGTCACGCCGATCGCCCCGCCGGCCGACGTGTACGAAGACACGACGATGATGGAGCAGGTCCTCACCCACGGCACCGGACAGCCCTCCCAGGCCATCCTGCCGCCGGGCCTGGTGGCCGCAGGCAAGACCGGCACCTCGCAGCGTGATCGCGACAGCTGGTTCGCCGGGTTCACCGGCAGCGATCTGGCCGTGGTCTGGGTCGGCTATGATCACAACCAGCCGACCGGCCTGCCGGGCGCGCTCGGGGCACTGCCGGTGTGGTCGCACATCATGGCGTCCATCGGCACGCTGCCGCTGAGCATGCCGCCACCGCAGGGCCTGACGGACGTATGGATCGATTTCATGACCGGGCTTCAGACGACACCCGCCTGCGACCCGGCGAATGCGGTGCAGGTGGCCGTCCCGGTCGGCACGCAGATTGCGCCGATGGCCGGCTGCGGCCTGCTCGGTGGAGGTGAATGATGAGTGCTCGAGGTTCGCGCCCGGCGCGGCTCAGTGCCGCGGCGCTGTGCACGGCGCTCGCCGTGTCGGGATGTGCGTTGGTCGGGCCTCCATACACGGCGAGGCATCCGCAGGCGGCGGCCAATGGCCGCAGCGGCGTGATTTCGCAGCCGGCCCCGGCGGGCGCACCGCAGCCGCCGAGTGCGCTCTCAAGTGCCGCCCCGCCGGCGGTCCCGGGCAGCGCCACCGGGGGTGCACCTGCAGTGCACTACCAGCTCGGCCCCGCGACCCAGGCACTGGTGGCGACAGCCCGCGCGCAGGAGCGGGGTGGCAATTACGGACTCGCGGCGGAAACGCTCGAGCGGGCGCTGTCGATCGAACCGCGCAACCCCCTGGTCTGGATCGCACTCGGGCGCGAGAGTCTCGCGGCCGGCAATGCCGCCCAGGCCGACGGCATGGCGCGCAAGGCGCTGTACCTCTCGAGCGGCGATCCGGGCACGCAGGCCACCTCGTGGGGATTGATCGCCGCGGCACTGCGCGCCGAGGGCCGCAATCAGGAGGCGCTCGCCGCCGAGCAGAAGGCCGCTCAGCTGCAGGTGCAATGAGCGCCGCAGCGCGCCGCGAAGCGAGCATGGACGCTCGTGACCCCGTCGGTTCAAGTCATCTGCGCAGCGTCCTGACACGACGTCAGTCTCGAGGGCCGTCAGGAACAGCCCGATGAGCGGTCAGGGCAGGACTCTGGACTAGCGGTCGAGGACGATGCTCACCGGGCAGTGGTCCGAGCCCATGATCTCGGGGTGGATCGCGGCGGCCTTCACCGCCTTGCGCAGGCTCGAGGACACCAGCACGTAGTCGATTCTCCATCCCACGTTGCGCGCGCGCGAGTTGGCGAAGTGGCTCCACCAGGTGTAGTGGCCGTTGCCTTGCGTGAACAGGCGGAAGGTGTCGACGAATCCTGCGTCGATGAAGCTCTGGAAGCCCGCGCGCTCCTCGTCGGTGAAACCCTTCTTGCCGCGGTTCGACTTCGGGTTGGCGAGGTCCAGCTCGGTGTGCGCCACGTTCAGGTCGCCGCAGAACACCACCGGCTTTTTCTTCTCCAGGGCCTGGCAATGGGCGAGGAACGCCGGATCCCAGTGCTGGTGGCGCAGCTCGAGGCGGCTCAGATCGTCCTTGGCGTTCGGCGTGTACACCGTGACGACGTAGAACTCGGGAAACTCCGCGCTGATCACGCGTCCCTCGCCGAGGCTGTCGCGGCCGGCTCCGTCGGTGAAGTGATACTTGCGCGCGATCGCGCTCGAGAAGTCGTTGGTCACCGCGAGTGGCTCGTGCTTGGTGAAGATCGCCGTGCCCGAGTAGCCCTTCTTGGCCGCCGAGTTCCAGTATTCGTGATAGCCGTTGAATTCGATTTCGGCCTGGCCCCGCTCGGCTTTGGTTTCCTGCAGACACAGGATGTCCGGGTCGTGCTCGGCGAGGAAGCTCTGCAGCGTGCCTTTCCTGGTCACGGCGCGGATGCCATTGACATTCCAGGAATAAATTTTGGTCATGGTCGGCGCAGTTCTGTGATTGGAGTGCGCGCCGGCAGAATCCGCCCGGCCCGCCGTCTCACGGTACAGGGACCTCAGGCGCCGCTCAAGTGCCGCTCAGGAATCGGACACCGGCCAGACGCGCTCACCCGGCGTGCCCTGCATGCGCTGCCAGACCTGCGAGTGCCCGAACAGCGGAATGCCGAGATAGCCGCGCATGACGAGCTTGCGTCCGCCGTCGATCAGGCGCAGCTCGCAGCCGAACACGTGCCCGTTGCGCGGATCGAGGATGTCTCCGCCGACATAGCGGCCGTTCTGGTAGCGCAGGTGGCGCATCAGCAGCAGCCCGTTCATCGGCGCGTTGTGCCGGCTGCCGGTGCACTCGGTGCAGCGGTCGGTGCTGCGCGCATCGCGCGGCGTGGCCGGCTCGATGCGCCCGTAGTACAGGCCGTGATCCTCGAAGATCGCGATCAGGCCGAGCGGCTTGCCGGTGGCGCGGTCGATCGGCGCCCACAGCCCGGCCGGCGTGCTCCAGCTCGGTACACCCGCCGAGGCGGGCTGTGGGACGAACGCGAGCGCAGCGAGGAGAAGGGCCAGCAGCGGACCCCGGGACGTCACGAAGTGCATGCTCAAATTTTAACCGATTCCGCGGCCGCGCGGCGAGGCAGCCCCTGCGACGCGCGTCGCGCTTTGGCGGCCCGCCGTGCGCGGTGGCCGCTGCGAGCGGCCTGAAGGGCCCCCGCCTGCAGTGCGCCGGCGGTGCATCTGCGCCGTGCCGTTCGACGGTGCGCTCGCGCGATCGCGTGACCGCAGGCGTTGACCTGCTGCGCCGGCCAGTCGATGCTGTGGCCCGTGTTCCGAAGGGCCGGTATCCGCATGCGCAGTTCCCGAGTTCCGCCGCCGCTCTGGATGATCCTGTTTGCGGCCACGGAGTGGCTCGCGGATCGCTATGTGCCGATCGCGTCGCTCATTCGCGCGCCCTACACCCGTGTCGGCGCCGGATTGATGGTGTTGGCACTCCTGCCCGCATTGAGCGCGGTCGTGCAGTTCCGCCGGGCGCGGACCACCATCCATCCGCATCACCCGGAACGCGCCTCGGCGCTGGTGACGCACGGGGTCTACGCCTGGACGCGCAATCCGATGTATCTCAGCCTGTGGCTGCTCGTGATCGGCTGGTCGGTACGGCTCGGCGCACTGAGCGGCATGATCATCGCGCTGTGTTTCGGGCCGGTGCTGACCCGCGTGCAGATCCGCGCAGAGGAGCAGGCCCTGGCAGGACGCTTCGGGGAGGCTTATGCCCGCTATCGTGCGAAGGTGCGTCGCTGGTTCGGACGCCGCGGAGCATTCTGAGCGCGCCGCGCTCGGGCGGTGGCTGCCTTATCGTTCGATGATGACGTCGGTGAGCGGACGGCTGCAGCATGTGAGGATGTAGCCGAGCGCCCTGTGTCGCGGCAGGAGGCCGCCGTTCGGACGCATGTCGACCTCGCCGCCGAGCAGCTTCGCACGGCATGTGCCGCAGTTGCCGTCCCGACACGAGCTGGGCATGGGGATGCCGGCCGCTTCGGCGGCCTCGAGCAGCGTCTGCTCGGGCCGGCAGCTGACCGTGCAGCCGGAAACCGTGAATGTAACCGTTTTTTCCGCCGCCATGGGCGCACTGTCGGGTGCGACGGCGGGGCTGTCAACCCGGCCGGTCGGCGGCGCTCGCGCGCGCAGCGCCGCGCAGTCCGCCGGTCCGGGCAGTGACACCGGCCGCCTCGGCGGCGCGGCGCGCGGCGAGCAGACTTCGGGCGGTTTCTGCGCACGAGGTGGCGTCGCGGCAGTACGCATCGGCGCCGACGGCCCTGGCGAATTCCTCATTGAGCGGCGTGCCGCCCACCAGCACCAGGTGCTCGTCGCGGATGCCCCGGGCACTCATCTGCTCGATGAGCGATTTCATGGGGGGAATGCCGGCCGTGAGTTGCGTCGAGAGGGCCAGAACGTCCGGGTGGTGAGCGTTCAGCGCCTCGAGGAACGCGTCGCTCGGAGAATCCGTTCCAAGGTCGATCACCGCGAAGCCCGCGCGCACCAGGGCCATGGCCACGATGTCCTTGCCGATGCCGTGGCGGTCGCCGCGGACGGTGCCGATGACCGCCGTGCCGAACGGCGTACCGGTGTTGCGGCCGATCAAGGGGCGCAGCAGCCCCAGGGCGGCCTCGATCGTCGCGATGGCCCGCAGGGCTTCGGGAACGAAGAGAATGCCGGTGCGCAGGTCGCCGTCGAGGGCGCGCAGCGTCTGCAACAGCCCCTCATCGAGGAGCGTGGTCGGATCCCATCCACAGGCGAGAAACATCTCGATTGCCGCGAGCACTGCCGCCGTGGCGCCATGATGGACGTCCGCGCGCAGCTGGCTCAGCAATTGCGCGTTGGTCAGGCTCCGTAACTTCTCGGCACTCTCGTCGGTCATCCTCGCGTCCCAGCGGTGCGGCGGATGCGAGCATAGGTTTGCAGTCATGCCCTGGGGGAGGAGATATTCCCGTTTCGCGCCGTGTCAGTGTGATGTGCCTCGCACATCGGCACTCGCTGCGCCGCCGTGCTGCGCCCCGAGGGCTCCGGCGGCGATTCGCGTCGCGAGTCCCTGCGGCCCGGCGGCAATGAAGCCGCCCTTCAGATCGGCCGGCACCGGTCCGGAGCGCCGTTTGCGCCACAGGTCGAACAGCGTCAGCAGCAGTGAGAGCGCGGCCAGCGCGCCGAAATACGCCACCGTGCCGAAATGCTCGATCAGCCCGCCGAGCAGCACGGGGCTCACCGCAGCGCCGAGTCCATTGACGCGCAGCAGCGCGCTGCTCGCCGCGACCATCTGGGCCGGTTCGAGCTGGTCATTCACGTGCGACACGCCGAGCGAATACAAGGTGAAGGACATCGCGCTGAACAGCCCCGCGCCGATATAGAACAGCAGCCGCGGCATATGCGGGAAGACGGCGAGCGCACCGGCCGCGAGTGCTGCGATGAGACACACGCCCGCGATGACGGTACGACGGTCCATGCGGTCCGAGAGCATCCCGGCGGGAAACTGGCCGAGCACTGCAGCGAGAATGCTCACCGCCATGAACAGTGCGACACCCGAGGTCCCGAGTCCGCTGCGCTGGGCAAACAGCGGGCCCATGGAATAGACACTCGAGGTGATCATGCCGCTCACGGTCACGGCGACCACCCCGAGCGGGGAGTCGCGATACAGCTCGCGATAGCTCACCTTGCGCGGGACGGAGATCGCCGGGGCGCTCTGCGCCGAGATCACGATCGGAACCATGGCGAGGGAGATCATCACCGCGGCGAGCATGAACGGCCCGTCCCTCTTCAGGTC
>JAKADE010000069.1 GCA_021820785.1 Pseudomonadota bacterium | reverse complement strand
TCGTTCTCGCGCGTGATCCGCTGGCGCTGGGTGGCATCGGCGAGTTCCAGCAACAGGTGATTGCCGGTGATCTGGCCTTCGAGCGGCGTGATCGTGATGTCGAGCGTGCGCGTCTCGCGAGGCGTGGCCGCCGGCCGCACGGTGAGTTCTCGCTCCGCGATGCCCTCGCCGCTGGAGAAGACGCGGCGCAGCACCGTGCGCAACCCGTTGCTGTCGTGCAGGAAATCCGTGAACGGCCGGCCGCGTGCCTGGTTCAGGCTGAAGGCGAGCAGGTCCTGTGCCGCGACGTTGGCGTAGATGGCGCACAACTGCGCATCGAGCACGATGATGCCGGTGGACAGCGCATCGAACAGACCCGCTGGATCGAAATGTTCGAGTGCAGAGGCGCCGCTGAGCTCACGGGCCACGGCGCGCCTCCGGCCCGCGGCGCGCGGTGGCGCAGCTCAGTGCGGGTGAACGGGGTTGTGCGGATTCTGGATCGACGGCTGATGAACGTAGAAGGTCACCGTCGAGGTCTCGCAGACGATCTGCCCGTAGCCGTTGACGACCACGGCCGACACCGAATGCTGGCCGCGCACGACGGGGAACGTGAACGCGGGACCGGTCCCCGGCATGCGCCGTCCATCGAGGAACAGCTGCACGCGGTTGCCCGGCAGCAGCGCGGGCTGCGTACTGACGACCGCTGTGGCGCGGTAGACGTTCATCAGCATCTGCTGCTGGCGCGGCTGCACGATCTCGCAGCTGCTGTAGGCGTGCGCCGGGCGGGTCCGCTGCGAGGGTTGCGGGGCACTGAGGTCGGCCGGCATCGGCGGCGGCGGCGCATAGGTCTGCGCGCCGCGGATGCTCAGTTTGGTGGCATTGGGATGCGGTTGATCGCTGTAGTGGATCACGCCGTGCGCGTCGACCCACTTGTACACCGAGGAGTCGTTGCCGTTGCCGGCCCAACCGGCGGCCGGCAGCGCCGCGCTCAGCAGTGCGGTCAGGGCCGTCCGGGCAATCAAACGGGTGACGCTGCTCATGGCTGGGCAGCATAGCCCCTTGGCTGTCCGAGCACAAAAGTGCGGGCGACTGTCGCCAGGCTGCGACGCCGTCGCCTCGCCCTGCACCGCGGCGCGCCCCCGGGACGGGGGCGGCCGCGGCGCAGGTTGAGAACGGCTCGGTCACGTTCGCTCAGCAGCTGTAGTACAGATCGAGCTCCACCGGGTGCGTGGCCATCCGAAAGCGGGTGACCTCCTGCATCTTCAGGTTGATGTAGGCATCGATCACGTCGTTGGTGAACACGCCGCCGCGGGTCAGGAACTCCCGGTCCTTGTCCAGGTGCTCGAGCGCCATGTCCAGGGAATGGCACACGGTCGGGATGTGCTTCGCCTCTTCCGGCTCCAGGTCGTACAGATCCTTGTCCGCGGGCTCGCCCGGGTGGATCTTGTTCTGGATGCCATCGAGACCCGCCAGCATCATCGCGGTGAAGGCGAAATACGGGTTGGCGGTGGAATCCGGGAAGCGCACCTCGATGCGGCGCGCCTTCGGGTTCGACACCCACGGAATGCGGATCGAGGCAGAACGGTTGCGCGCCGAGTAGGCGAGCATCACCGGGGCTTCGAACCCGGGGACCAGACGCTTGTAGCTGTTGGTGCCGGCGTTGGTGAAGGCGTTGAGCGCCTTGGCGTGCTTGATGATGCCGCCGATGTAGTACAGCGCGAGCTCCGAGAGACCGCCGTACTTGTCGCCGGCGAACAGCGCCTTGCCGTCCTTCTGCAGCGACTGGTGCACGTGCATGCCGCTGCCGTTGTCGCCGACGAGCGGCTTCGGCATGAACGTTGCGGTCTTGCCGTAGCGTTGCGCGACGTTGAGCACCGCGTACTTCAGCAGCTGCACCTGGTCGGCCTTCTGCACGAGCGTGCCGGCGCCGATTCCGAGCTCACCCTGACCGCCCGTGGCCACCTCGTGGTGGTGCACTTCGACCTTCAGGCCGAGCTCCTCGCAGGCCAGACACATCGCGGAGCGGATGTCCTGGAATGCGTCGACCGGCGGTACCGGGAAATACCCGCCCTTGACCCCCGGCCGGTGGCCGGTGTTGCCTTCGGGAAATTCGCTGCCGGAGCTCCAGGCGCCCTGTACCGAGTCGATGGAGTAGAAGCAGCCGCGCATCTCGTTGCCG
Organism: Pseudomonadota bacterium; assembly: GCA_021820785.1. The sequence goes on along the minus strand of JAKADE010000069.1, from coordinate 8,053 downwards.
AAGCGCACGCTGTCGAAGATGAAGAATTCGTTTTCCGGCCCGAAGGTCGCCGTGTCGGCGATGCCGGTGGACTTCAGGTACGCCTCGGCGCGCTTGGCGAGGGAGCGCGGGTCACGCTCGTAGCCCTGCATGGTGGCCGGCTCGATGACGTCGCAGCGCAGATTGACCGTGTTTTCCTCGAAGAACGGATCGAGCACGGCGGTTGCGGCCTCGGGCATCAGGATCATGTCGGATTCGTTGATCCCCTTCCAACCGGCGATCGAGGAGCCGTCGAACATCTTGCCGTCGCGGAACAGGTCCTCGTCGACCAGACGCGCCGGAATGGTCACGTGCTGTTCCTTGCCGCGGGTATCGGTGAAACGCAGATCCGCGAACTTGACGTCTTTGTCCTGGATCAGCTTCATTACATCGCTCGGTGTCATATCGCCTCCGAAGGAATTAGGGTGGCCCGCCGCATCGGGACAGCCCGAGCCGCCGCTGGAACGGGTCGTTTCCGAACCGCCGGGGGAGCCTGCTCGAAGATCATCCACAGGTGCGCCGCGTGGCGGAGCACCTCTTCAGTGCAGGTGCCGTGCCAGTCCGCTGCCCCCGGCAAATCAAGACGTTGCATGCCGGCGCGGCCAAGAACGCACCAAAAGAGTGCGGTCGCCGGAATCATAGCACTGTTTTGGTGCAACAGGCCGCCGCCGCGCGGCCGCGGGCCCGGCTCGCATCGTCGCTCAGCCCTGTTTTGGTGCGAGATCCGCCCGCACGCGACGCTTGGTTATACTCGGCGGCTGTTTTGCTGACCCGGCCACGTCATGAAAATCCCGTCCGCACCCCGCACCTTCCAGGAGCTCATTTTCGCGCTGCAGCGCTACTGGTCCGAGCGCGGCTGCGTCGTACTGCAGCCGTATGACATGGAGGTCGGTGCCGGCACCTTTCATACCGCAACCTTCCTGCGCTCGATCGGTCCTGAGCCCTGGAGCGCCGCCTACGCACAGCCCTCGCGGCGGCCGACCGACGGGCGGTACGGAGACAATCCGTTCCGCCTGCAGCACTACTACCAGTTTCAGGTGATCATCAAGCCGTCCCCGGCGGACCTGATCGAGCAGTACCTCGGCAGCCTCGCGGCGCTCGGGCTCGATCCGCTGGTGCACGATGTGCGCTTCGTGGAGGACAACTGGGAGTCCCCGAGTCTGGGAGCCTGGGGGCTCGGCTGGGAGGTGTGGCTGAACGGGATGGAGATCACCCAGTTCACCTACTTCCAGCAGGTGGGCGGCCTGGATTGCCGGCCGGTCACCGGCGAGATCACCTATGGGCTGGAGCGCCTCGCGATGTACCTGCAGGGCGTGGAGAGTCTCTACGACATCGTGTGGACGGACGGTGCGCGCGGCCGGGTGACGTACGGCGATGTGTTCCACCAGAACGAGGTCGAGCAGTCCCGGTACAACTTCGAGCGCGCCGACGTGGCCACGCTGCTGCGGCATTTCGAGGATCACGAGCGCGCCTGCCAGGCGCTGCTCGCCGATGGTCTGCCGCTGCCGGCGTACGAACAGGTGCTCAAGGCCTCCCATACCTTCAATCTGCTCGATGCGCGCCGGGCGATCTCGGTGACGGAGCGGCAGCGTTACATTCTGCGCATGCGCGCGCTGGCGAGCGCGGTGGCGCGGGCGTACTACGAGCGGCGCGAAGCGCTGGGCTTCCCTCTGCTTGCGCGCGCGGCGGCCGGAGCAGCGGCATGAGCGTGCAGAAGCGGGACTTCCTGGTCGAAATCGGCACCGAGGAGCTGCCGCCGAAGGCGCTGCGGCAGCTCGAACAGGCGTTCGCGGCGGGCATCGAGTCCGGCCTCGCCAAAGCCGCACTCGCCCACGGCGCAGTGCGCTCCTTCGCCACGCCGCGGCGGCTCGCGGTGCGGGTGCAGCGCCTCGCGCAGCGCCAGAACGAGCAGCGCATCGAGCGGCGCGGACCTCCGGCGAGCGCGGCATTCGACGCGGCCGGCGCGCCGACGCGCGCCGCAGAAGCGTTCGCCGCCAGTTGCGGCGTCGCCATCGAGGCGCTCGAACGGCGCACCGAGCCGAAGGGCGAATTCATGTACTACACCGGCGTGCGGGCCGGTGCCACCGCCCTCGAGCTGCTGCCCGGCATCGTACAGAGCGCGCTCGAAGGGCTGCCCATTCCGCGGCGCATGCGCTGGGGCGCCGGCGAGGCGCAGTTCGTGCGCCCGGTGCACTGGGTGGTGATGCTCTATGGCCGGGACGTCGTGCCCGCGGTGCTGCTCGATACGCCGGCCGGCGCCCTGACGCGCGGCCACCGCTTTCATGCGCCGAAGCCGATCCGGCTCACCAGTCCGGGCGGGTACGAGCGCATGCTCGCCGGTCGTGGCCACGTCATCGCCGATTTCGCAGCGCGCCGCGAGCAGATCCGCACGCAGGTCAGCGCGGCCGCCGAGGCGCTCGGCGGCCGCGCGCTGCTCGGCGAGGAACTGCTCGAAGAGGTGACGGCGCTCGTGGAATGGCCGGTGGCGCTCACCGGGCGCTTCGAGCGGCGCTTTCTCGAGCTGCCGCGCGAGGTGCTGATCTCGACGCTCGAGGATCACCAGCGCTACTTCCCGATCGAGGACCGCGACGGGGCGCTGCTGCCGTGCTTCGTCACGGTCGCCAACATCGAGAGCCGCGACCCGGCCAAGGTGATCGCGGGCAACGAGCGCGTCGTGCGCCCCCGCCTGGCCGACGCAGCATTCTTCTGGGCGCAGGACCGCAAGAATCCGCTGGCGGCGCGCATCGAGGCGCTCGATGCCGTGACGTTCCAGGCAAAACTCGGCTCCCTCGGCGAGCGCGCCCGGCGCATCGGCGCGCTGGCGGTACACATCGGGGCGGCACTCGGTCAGCCGGCAGCGCCGCTCGAGCGTGCGGCGCTGCTGTGCAAGTGCGACCTGCTCAGCGCCATGGTCGGGGAATTCCCCGAGCTGCAGGGAACGATGGGCGCGTATTACGCGGCCGCGGATGGCGAAGACCGCGAAGTTGCCGCGGCGATCGGCGAACACTATCTGCCGCGGGCCGCCGGCGATGCGCTGCCGCTCACGGCCACAGGCACCGTCCTCGCGCTGGCCGACAAGCTCGACACGCTGGCGGGCATCTTCGCGATCGGCGAGAAGCCCAGCGGCACGAAGGATCCGTTCGGGCTGCGCCGCGCGGCCATCGGGCTGGTGCGCATCCTGCTCGAGAAGCGCCTGGAGGTCGATCTGGCAGCGCTGCTCGAGTTCGCCGCGCGTCTGGCGCGCGTCGATATCGAGCGGGTCGCCGAGCGCGCCGGCAAAAGCGCACCGCCCGCACCGGCTGCGGCCGCGGAGCTCTATGACTACGTGTTCGAGCGCCTGCGCGCCCATTACCTGGAGGGCGCCGAGCCGCGCACCGTCACGCCGGAAATGTTCGACGCGGTGCTCTCGACACGGCCGCGCTCGCCCCTGGAGTTCGATGCGCGCCTCGGCGCCCTCGGGACCTTCCTGGCGCTGCCCGATGCGGCAAGTCTCACGGCCGCCAACAAGCGGGTCGCCAACATCCTGAAGAAGGCCGGGGACCTGCCCCTGCAGGCGCCCGATCCGCACCTGCTCGGTGCCGGAGCCGAACAGGGTCTGTACGAGGCGCTGCAGGCGCTCGGCCCGACGGTGCTCGCTGCCATCGAGCGGCGCGACTACGCCGGTGCGCTCACCGAACTCGCCGGGCTGCGCCCGGCGGTCGATGCGTTCTTCGACGAAGTGATGGTGATGGACGAGGATGCGCGTCTGCGCGCCAATCGCCTGGCGCTGCTGCGCGAGATGCGCACCCTGTTCAGCGGCGTCGCCGACCTGTCGCGCCTGCCGGGCTGAGGGCCGCACATGCAGATGCTCGGTTCGCTGTTCTTCACGGTGTTCCTGTTTGTGTGGACGTTCTGTTACGCGATCTTCTTCGTCATCGCGTGTTCGATGCTGCCGTTCGAGCGGCGCTATGCGCTGGTGCGAGTCTGGTCGGGCGTGCTGCTCACGGTGCTGAAGTGGACCTGCCGGCTCGATTACCGCATCGAGGGCGCAGAGCATCTGCCCGCCGGCAATCACATCGCGCTCTGGAAGCACTCCTCGTCGTGGGAAACCATCGCGATGGCGCTGGTGTTCCCGCGCCAGGTGTGGGTCCTGAAGCGCGAGCTGACCTGGATTCCGGCAGTCGGCTGGGGCATCCGTCAGATGCACGCCATCGCGATCGACCGCAAGTCGGGACATTCGGCGGTCAGCCAGGTGGTCGCGCAGGGCCGCCAGCGCCTCGCGGAAGGCGACTGGATCATGATCTTCCCCGAGGGCACGCGCATGCCGCCCGGACAGACGCGCCGCTACGGCGTCAGTGGCGCGCTGCTCGCCGCCGAGACCGGCAAATTCCTGGTGCCGGTGGCACATGATGCGGGCCGCTACTGGCCGCGCCGCGGTTGGCGCAAGCGGCCGGGCACCATCCGCCTGGTGATCGGCCCGCCGGTGAGCGCCGCCGGACGCGATCCGCGCGAGGTCAATCAGGAAGTGCAGGCGTGGATCGAGAGCACCCTCGCGCGGCTCGAGGGCCGCACCCCTTCAGCCTGAGCGAGCGACGTGATGCGCAGCAGAATCTTCAAACTCGATGCGTTCACCCGCCAGGCGTTCGGCGGCAACCCGGCGGCCGTCATGCCGCTCGAGGCGTTTGCGCCGGACGCGCTGCTGCAGGCGATTGCGGCCGAGAACAACCTCTCGGAGACAGCCTTCCTGGTCGGCGGCGACGGGCAGTACCGTCTGCGATGGTTCACCCCGCTGGTGGAGGTGCCGCTGTGCGGGCACGCCACCCTCGCCAGCGCTGCGGTCGTGCTGGAGAAACTCGAGCCGGGTCGCTCCGAGGTGACCTTCGAGACCGCCAGCGGTGCGCTGCACGTCACCCGCACAGCGCGCGGGTATGTCATGGATTTTCCCGCCCGCCCGACCCGACGGATCGAGCCGCCCGCGGCGCTGGCGCGAGCCCTGGGCTTGCCGCCGGTCGAAGTGCGTGCCGATGCGATCAATTACCTGGCCGTGCTCGCGGACGAGCAGTCCGTGCGCTCACTGTCCCCCGACATCGCCGCGATCGCAGCTCTTGATCTGCTCGGCGTGATCGTCACTGCGCGCGGCAGCGGCGAGTACGACTGCGTGAGCCGGTATTTCACGCCGGCGCGGGGCGTTGCCGAGGATCCGGTGACCGGCAGCGCGCACTGCGCGCTGGCGCCGTACTGGGCCGAGACACTCGGCAAGACGCAGCTGCGCGCCTACCAGGCGTCCCGGCGCGGCGGCGAACTGCTCTGCCGGGTGCGCGACGACCGGGTCGAACTGCAAGGCGAGTGCGTCTTCTATCTCGAGGGCGTCGTACAGCTCTGAGCGCCGCTCACACCCCGGGCAGGACCGCGAGGCGCGCCCCGAGCGGGCTGCCGAGACCCGTGCACGCATCCCACCCGGGCGAAGCGCTGTAACCGCCATTGTTGCCTCGAGTGATGTCGCGCAGCGCCGCAGGGTGCGCATAGAGCAGCGGGTTGAGCCATCCGGCCGGGTGGGTGCCGGCCGCATTGAGGCGCGCGATCAGTCCCGCCCAGAGCGGCGCCACGGCGCTCGTGCCGCCGAAGACTGCCGAGACCCCGTCGACCACGATTTGATAGCCCGATCGCGGATCGGCGTCCGCCGCAACGTCGGGAACGCCGCGACGGGGGAGGAGTTGGGTAGCCCCCTGCACGTCGGTGGTCCGCAGGCCCTCCTGCCACGCCGGGAGCGGAAAGAAACTGCTGACGCCACCGCCGGTCGCGCCGGCCGCGGGCGTGCCGTCATTCCACACGGTCTCACTCACGATCGCGTTCGCCGTGGCCGTCACCCGGGTACCGCCGCAGGCGAGCGCATGCGGACTGGACGCGGGGAAGTCCACTTCGTAGACGCTGCCGGCCGCACCATCGGTGGCACCGCCGTCGCCGGCCGCCACGCATACCGTGATGCCGAGCGCCGCGGCGGCCTGAAACGCCTGGTCCATGGCGCGCAGCGCCTGTGCCGACCAGGACGGCTCCGGGCCACCCCAGCTGATCGAGATCACGGACGGGCGATGCACCGTGTCATGCACCGCAGTAGTGATCGCGTTGAGAAATCCCGCGTCCGTGTTGGGCGCGAAATACACGGCGATGGTCGCCGCCGGCGCAATCGCGCCCGCCACCTCGATGTCGAGCATCACTTCGCCATCGGCGCTGTTGGGGTTGCCGGTGGGGGCGTTGCGCGCCTGGTCGACCGACACCGCGACGACGGCAGGCAGCGGCAACGAGAGTGCGCCGAAGTAGGTGCGCAGGTCCGCAGGGCGGTAGCCACCGCCGAGTTCGATCAGCGCGATGCACTGGCCGGCGCCATCGCCGGCGGGAAACCCGTAGAGCGCCGCCAACTCCACCGCTGAGAAGGCGGCGGCCCGCGGGGCCGCGGCGCGCGAGCGCCGCGGCTTCGGCCCGGTGCGGATGCGAAAGTGCGGTCGCGCCTGGGGACGGTTGTCGAGTCCGAGCACCGCGACAACACTGTCCGCGAGCTCCGCCGGTACGAGCACCGGCCCATGCAGACCGCGGTACGTGCCACCCGGATGCTCGAATTGCCACAACTCCACGCCGAAGGCGGCATTCATCTGCTGCACGGTGCCGCCGAGCGTGATCGTGCAGCGCGCCGGATGTCGGGCGAGGACGACGAGTCCGTGCGCGGCGGCGAAGGCGCCGACGGCGTCGAGATCGCTCTCACTGGCGCCATGCGTCTCGGCGAATGCTTCGCGCGTCAACGGCGCCGGCCGCGCCCCGCGCGCGAGTTGTTCGAGACGCTCCTGCCACGGCGTGACGCCGCTCGGGCGCAACATCACCGTGACTTCCAATCGCTCCTCTGCAGCCGCGGGCCGCAGCGCCCGGGCCCCGGGCAGAGGTTCGCGTTCGCTGCCCTGCAGCGCAACTCGGGTCATGAGCACTCCTTCGGCCCGGTCTGCGTCGGGCGCCTTCAAACCCTAGCGCGCTCGCAGGCCGAGCGCCACTTCTGACGACGATTGGCGACAACCGGAGTACCGCGTACGGTAGTTGGAGCGTGGTCGGACCGCGATCCGCTGCGGTGCGGCGGCATAATGGCGGCATCGGCCCGACGTTGGAGCGCAACGCGGGCGCTGACAGGGGAGACTGACGAATGCGTTCACGTGTCACGACTGGGTCATGTTGGGCTGCCATGTTGCTCGCGGGTGTCGCCGTGTGCCTGGCATCATTGGCGGCGGCACGCGACGTGCCCGCCTATCGGCTGGCGCAGCGCGTTGCGCTCGGCGCTCCCACGAGCTGGGATTACGCGGTATTCGATCCAGCCTCGCACCGCGTATTCATCGCCCATGGCAATCGTCTGACGGTGGTCGATGCCGACCGCGGGCGAATCGTGGGCGAGGTCGGACCGATCCCCGGCGGGCCGCATGGCGTGGCCTTCGATCACCGCGCCGGTGTCGGCATCACGGATGACGGTGGCCGGGGGCAGGCCGTGATCTTCAGTCTGAGAACGCTGAAGGTGTTGGCACGCCTGAAGATCCAGCGCGGTGCCGACGCGGTCACGTTCGATCCGGCGAGCCGCCACGCCTTCGTCATCGACGGCGACACGGGTACCGTGGCGGTGATCGATCCCGCGCGGCGCACCGTGGTGACGTTCATCCACATCGGCGGCGATCTGGAATACGCGGTACCGGGCAACAACGGCAAACTCTACGTCAACGGCGTGACGCACCCGGAAATTGTCCGTATCGATACCGCGACCAACCGCGTCGATGCCACCTGGCCGATGCCGACCTGCCGGTCACCGCACGGATTGGCCATCGACACTGTGACGCACCGGTTGTTCGCGAGCTGCGAGAATGACCATCTGGTCGTGGTCAGTTCCACCGACGGCGCCGTGATCACCACGCTGCCGATTGGCGCGGGCACCGACGCGGACCGCTTCGATCCGCGCCGCCGGCTCATCTTCAGTGCCAACGGGATGAGCGGGACGCTCTCGGTGATTCGCGAGGTGAATGCCGACACCTAC
>JAKADE010000068.1 GCA_021820785.1 Pseudomonadota bacterium | reverse complement strand
ACGGACTGGTGGAAGTCCCCTATGTGCGCGCGCCGGCCACCTTGTCGCAGTGGCGCGCAGGAGCGGCCACGGTGCATGCCGGCGCCGACACGTTCACCGTTCTGGCCGGAATCCAGGCACAGAATTTTCGCGACGTGGCCGACGTGATGCGCGGGGAGGAGACGCAGATCTTCGGCGCGCTCGCCCTCGAGCCGGCACTGGCCGCCGGACGGCGCATGCTCGTGCTGCCCGGCACACACTGCAAGTGGGTCGAGGTGCGCGACGGACGGATTGCGCGATTGCAGACGTATTTCACCGGCGAATTGTTCGAACTGCTGAGCACCCGCTCCTCGTTGCTGCGCGTCGGGAGCGCCGGCGAGCCGGACGAGGAGGGGTTCGAGGTGGGCTTGCGCAATGCGGCGCGCTTCGATCTGGCGGCGAACCTGTTCGAGACGCGCTCAGCGCAGCTGATCGAGGGGCGCACGGCCGGTTGGGCCCGCTCGTTGCTCTCGGGGCTGCTGATCGGCGCGGAAGTGCACAGCATGCGCGCGCATCTTCAGGCCTCGGGTTCGGTGCCGACGCTCATCGGCGAGCCGGCGCTGACGGACCGTTACGCTCGCGCGCTCGCGCGTTTCGGCACCGAGGCCCGGGTGCTGGACGGTGATCGGTGCGTCCTCGCCGGGCTGGGGGCTGCGGTCGCGGGCCTCACGCAGGCGTGAGAATTCGCGCCCGCGCTTCGAACTTCGCGGTCCGGATGCCTTTGTCCGAAGCAGCACGCCAAAGTCGATGCAGAACGGCGGTCTTGCCGACGCCCCGCAATCCAAGGAGCGTCATGCCTTTGGCGGCGCGATGATCGAGTAGACGGTCCATATCTGTCGAGGCACCCTCGATCAGGCGATCACGGCCGGCGGGCTCGGGAGGCTGCAGCCCGGCTCCGGGCGCGTAGGGATTGTCTCGACGGTTCATGGAGAAATTAGTGAAGTTAGTGACAGTTCAAGTAACGCTGCTAATCTTAAGATCCGTCTCGAAACATCGTGCCCAATTCGTACGCAAAGTCGATCGAGTGGCTCTTCCGAGCGTTTCTTCAGCTGCGCCCGAAGATTGATCTGCGAAACTGCGGACCGGCATTCAGGCTTGACCCTGCGCTCAGCTGTGCCTCGTGGCGCGTGCATGACCGCGGTTCCGCGGAACCTTGATGTTCCAGGCGTCTTCGGCTGCGCGGACTTTGACCGCGGCGCTCTCGGTGGTGAACGGAGGCAGGGGTGGACGGCTGGCCGTCATGGGAGTCTCCCGGGACGAGCCCGCTTGGGGCTCGTCCCGGACGGTAGAACTCGGCGCCGGGATCGTCAAGCCGAGCCGAGTGACTCAGTGGTTGTCGCGTGGAACGCCGAAGCGGGCCTCGACGCGTTGGAACTGTTCCGCGCCGTTGAGGATCATGCCCTCGCCGAGCTGACCCACCATGGCGCGCTGGATCTGCTGCCACGGTGTCTGCGACGCCGGAAAGCGGTAGCCGCCGGCGGCGTCGAGCGCCGCGCGGCGCGTGGTGAGTTCCTGCGCGTCGATCAGCACGGTGACTTCGCGTTTGCGCAGATCGATCCGGACCCGATCGCCGCTTTTCAGCAGCGCCAGTGCGCCGCCGGCGGCCGCTTCCGGCGAGGCATTGAGAATGGACGGTGAGCCGGACGTGCCGGACTGGCGCCCATCGCCGATGCAGGGCAGGGCATTGATGCCCTGTTTGATCAGGTAGCTCGGCGGGCGCATGTTGACCACTTCCGCGGAGCCCGGGTAGCCGATTGGCCCGGTGCCGCGCATCACCAGCACGGTGTTCGCATCGATGCCGAGCGCCGGGTCGTCGATGCGCTTGTGGTAGTCCTCGGGACCGTCGAATACCACCACCGGTCCCTCGAATGCGTCCGGATCCTTCGGATTGCTCAGGTAGCGGCCCCGGAAGTCCTCCGAGATCACACTCGTCTTCATGATGGCCGAGTCGAACAGGTTGCCGCGCATCACGATGAACCCGGCGTTGTCCTTCAGCGGCCGATCGATCGTGCGAATGACCTCGGGGTCGGTGATCGCACGGCCGCGGCAGTTCTCCCCGAGCGTGCGGCCGTTGGCGGTCAGAGCCTGCTCGCGGATCAGACCGCGCTGCATCAGCTGGTTGACCACGGCGGGCACGCCGCCGGCGCGGTGGAAGTCCTCGGCCAGATATTCTCCGGCCGGCTGCAGGTTCACCAGCAGCGGCACTTCGTACCCGTAGGTCTGCCAGTCCTCGAGGCTCAGTTCCACGCCCATGTGCCGCGCGATCGCCGCGAGGTGGATCGGCGCGTTGGTCGAGCCGCCGATGGCGGAGCTCACCACGATGGCATTGAGGAACGCATCGCGCGTCAGGATGGCCGAGGGTCTGAGATCCTCGTGCACCATCTGCACGATGCGCACACCGGTCTCGTAGGCGATCTGCGCGCGCTCGCGATGCGGCGCGGGGATCGCTGCGGAGCCCGGTAACTGCATGCCGAGCGCCTCGGCGATGGAATTCATCGTGCTCGCCGTGCCCATGACGTTGCAATACCCGCTCGAGGAGGTCGAGGCGGTGACCCGCTGCATGAACCCTTCGTAGTCGATCTTGCCGGCGGCGAGCAGTTGGCGTGATTCCCAGACGATGGTCCCGGAGCCGACCCGCTTGCCCTCGAACCAGCCGTTGAGCATCGGACCGACCGAGAGCGCCACGGCCGGGATGTCGACCGTGGCCGCGGCCATCAGACAGGCGGGCGTGGTCTTGTCGCAGCCGATCGTGAGCACGACGCCATCGAGCGGATAGCCGTGCAGCACCTCGACCAGGCCGAGGTAGGCGAGGTTGCGGTCGAGCGCGGCGGTCGGCCGGCGGCTCGTCTCCTGAATCGGGTGCACCGGGAACTCGATCGGCACGCCGCCGGCGGCGCGGATGCCGGCGGCAATGCGCTCGGCGAGCACCAGGTGATGGCGGTTGCAGGGCGAGAGGTCCGAGCCGGTCTGGGCGATGCCGATGATGGGCTTGCCGGACTGCAGCTCCTCGAGCGTCAGGCCATAATTGAGGTAGCGCTCGACGTGCAGCGCCGTCATGCCCGGGTCGGCCGGATCGTCGAACCAGGCGCGTGAGCGCAGCTTGGGCTTGGAGTTCCGGTCGCGTTCCGATCCGCTCATGCCTGTCCCGTTTCGAATCCTGGGTTGAGATTAATAATCATATAATATGTCGGACGGGAGGCAAACCCCCGTCCGCGAGCCGCGGAGGACCGCGCGAGGCGGATATACTGCGGTCGCCCGCAACCGTGCCGATGCGAAAGATGGATCCGTGGCCCAACCGAGAATTCCGCGCGAACGCAGCTTGACCTATGGCCTGGTGGAGACCCTGGGGCAACTGATCGTCACCGGCGCGTTTGCCGCGCAGCCCTTTCCGACCGAGGGGGAGCTCTCGCGCCAGCACGGTACCAGCCGCTCGGTCACGCGCGAAGCGGTGAAGATGCTCACGGCCAAGGGCCTGCTGCAGGCCCGTCCTCGCCAGGGGACGAGCGTGACCCCGGAGTCGCACTGGAATCTGCTCGACCCGGATGTGCTGCGTTGGCTGCTCGAGCGCAAATTCTCCTTGCGGCTGCTCGCGGAGTTCACCGAAATGCGGCTCGCCATCGAGCCGGCCGCCGCGGCGCTCGCGGCGAGCCGCGCCGATCGCGAGGCAATCGAGCAGATTCGCGCCGGCCTGGAGCGCATGCAGGCTGCCGGCCAGGGCGATGACGAGCCGGTGGCCGCCGACATCGCCTTCCATACCGCGGTGCTCGCCGCCACCGGCAACCGGTTCTTTGCGCAGCTCGACCCGATGATCAACACGGCGCTGCGCATCTCGATCCGTTTCACCAATCGCATCAAGGGTCGCGCCGCGGGCATCGCCCAACATGAGGAAGTCCTCGATGCCATCGTCGCGGGCGATGCCGAGCGCGCCGCACTCGCGATGCGCGCGTTGGTCGGGGAAGTGTTGGAGTTGATTGCGACCGCGCAGGCCGCGCCGGCCGCGCGTCGCGCCGCCCAGGGCGCCGGCTGAGACCACCCGGCACGGGCGTGGGCCCGCGCAAAAATGGATTGTTATGACAAATGGTGCAGTCGTGCGCGGCGCGCCGGCTCAGAATGTGCGCCGATGCCGCACCGTCTCGACTTGGCGACGGCACGCGGCACATTCAGGCTCGATTCAGCGCGAATTGCTCACTGTGTGTCATCACGTGGCCCGTCACGAATCTCTCGATGTGCCCAGAAGGCCGCGGTGAGAACGCGGGTGCCGGCGGGCCGGGCCGCGCGGGCGCCATCGCCCCGGGCAGACCGCTGCGGCACCTCCGGCCTGCCGCGATCGGGAACGGCGCGTGAGCCGGCAGACGGTGCGCCGGTACGGCAGAGGAGCGATGCAGACGACGTGACGACCCAGCGCGCCAAATCCTGGCGGATCCTCATCACCGCGAGCGACACGTCGGTCGCGGCGCGTCTGGCGGATCTGCTCCTCGAGCGTGGACACCATGCCGCCGTGCACGCCGATCCGGCCGACCTGATGGCCGCGGTGAGCGCCGAGGCGACCGATCTGGTGGTGCTCTGCGTCGCCGCCGGGACCGAACCGGATTACGCCCTCGGGGCGACGCTCTCCGGCATGCTCGAGATTCCGTTCGTCGTGTTCGCGGCGCAGTGGGACGAGCGCGGCGCAGCCGCTGCCGCCGAGCACGGCGCACTGGCGTTCGTCGCCGGCGGCTATCCGACCTTGCCGCAGTGCGTCCCGGTGATTCTCGGGGCGCTGCAGCGCTCGGCCGAAGCTCGGGAACTGCGGGCGCGGCTCGTGCGCATGGGCGAGGCGCTCGAGCGCTCGCGGACCATCAGCATGGCGTGCGGCGTGCTGATGGAGCGGCTGCACCTGAACCGGCAGGACGCATTCGAGACCCTGCGGGCGGCGGCGCGCGCGCGGCGCATGCGGCTGCTCGACAGCGCCGCCGGCATGCTGACCGCGCTGGAGGCGATCAACGAGCTCGGCAGTCTGCCGAAGCGGGCGGTTACCGAGCCGGACTGTGACCGGGTTCGCAGTCCCGCGGCGAAATCCAGATAACATAACAAGCCGGGACGCACCTTATTCCGTGCGCCCCGCCCAGACGCACGCCGCGTCTCTGTACGGCGCCGGCTCTCCCGCGCCCCCCAACTCACCGGGGCCCAGACTCGCCCTCTCATTGCGCCCGTGCGCCGTGCTTCGCCCGGCGTGCCGATGATGGAGTGCGTGAAGATGGAAACCCAGCGACTGCGAACCGTTCAGCATCCGGGACGCATCGGCGATCTGCTCGATTCGCTGATCGGTTCCGTTCCCCTGGTACCCGCCGGGGCGATCCGCGTGGCGAGCGCGGCGGTACTGCCGGCGCCGCTGCGGTTGCTCAGCCGTCTCATCGACCGGCGTGACTCGGTGTGGCGGGCCTGGAGCGAGGGGGGACGGATCTGGTTCTTCGAGGCGCTGTTTTCGCTCGAGCTGTCGCGCGAGCGTGGCAAGCCCGTCATCCGTCTGATGCAGTACGACGAAGTGGGTGACGTTGCCCGGGCAATGACGTTCGTCTCCACGATCGAACACGGCTGGCAGCAATGCGCCTGACGGGAATGACCGCGTGGCGTGCCACCCGCACTGAAGCCGGGCGTACGTTCGCATCGCTCGCGCAGGGGCTGCTGGCGCCCGCCGATGCGTCCGGCACCGAGTGTCTGGTGCGCGACGCGCGTGCGGTACGCGCGGAACTGCATCGCCTCGTGCGTGCGGCGCGCGCCTCGGGCCTGGTGAGTTTCGCCTCCGTCGTGCTGCGCCTCGCCGAGCGGCTCGAGCCGTGCCTTCGGGCCGGGCAGATCGGTCCGCGGGACCGCGCGCTGGTACGGCGTCTGGCCGTGCAGTGCAATCGCTACCTCGAGGATCCCACGGACGTACGGGCGGCCGCCGGCATGGTGGAGGCGCTCGCGAGCGGTTCGATCTGCGCGGCGGATCGCGCGGAGCGCGCGCAGTTGCTGCAGGGTGCGCTCGAGGAGGGCACGCATCTGCTCGGCGCGTGCAGCACCTCGACCGACACAGCGCAGCGTCGCAGCTGCGATCCGCTGACCGGGCTGCCGGACCGGGCCGCCCTGCAGGCGAGACTGCAGGACATCCTGGCCGCCGCCGCACCGGCGCATCGGACCGTTGGCGTGCTGTCGATCGGCATCAGCGGCGTCGAGGACATCGTTGACTCACTCGGTGCCGAAGTCGGCAGCGCGATCCAGGCGCACGTCGCGCGCGATCTGATCCGCGCTGCGGCCGTGGAGGATACGGTGGGGCGTCTGGGGCGCGATCACTTCGTGCTGGTGCGCACCGGACTCACTGCGCACGACCTCACGGAGGGGGCCGGTGCACTCGCGGCGCGTCTCGGGCGCAGCCGCAGGATTGGTCCGCATCTGCTCTCGGTGACCGCACGGATCGGTCTGGCCATGGCCGGCCAGCACGGCTTCGGCGCTGCCGAACTGCTCGCCAACGCCGATGCGGCGCTGCACGACGCGCGTGCCCGCCGGCTCTACAGCACGCAGGTGTTCGCCCCCCACATGCGCCAGGCGGCGCTGCGTCGGGTGAGTCTCGAGGCACACCTGCGTGCGGCGATCGAAGCCGGCCGCTTCGAGTTGCATTACCAGCCGAAGCTCTCGCTCTGCACCGGGCGCTTGAGCGGTCTCGAGGCGCTCATCCGCTGGCGCAACGGTCCGCAGGGCGCGGTCGATCCGGCCGAGTTCATTCCGATCGCCGAGGAGAGCGGCCTGATCATCCCGCTCGGAGAGTGGGTGCTGGAGGAAGCGTGCCGGCAGCTCGGCCGATGGCGTCGGGACGGCGTGCTCGACGTCCCGGTTGCCGTCAACCTCTCCGCGGTGCAGTTGTGTTCGCGCCAGATGCACGAACAGGTCGGCGCGGCGCTGCAGCGCCATGGCGTCGACCCGTCGCACCTGGAGGTGGAGATCACCGAATCGGCGCTGATGCGCGATGCCTGCGCCGCGTTGCGCTGCCTCGGGGGACTCGGCCGCCTCGGCGTGCGCGTCGCGATCGATGATTTCGGCACCGGGTACTCGAACCTCAGCCAGCTGATGCGTCTGCCGCTCGCGGCGCTGAAGATTGATCGTTCCCTGGTCGCGGGCATCGCAACCCGCACGCGCGATGTGGCGATCCTGCGCGCGATCGTCGACATGGCCCGCTCGATCGGGGTGCGGGTCGTGGCCGAAGGGGTGGAAAATCCTCGCCAGCGGGACCTGCTCGCCGCCGCCGGCTGCGACGAGTACCAGGGCTTTCTCGTCGCCCGACCGATGGACGCTGCGCGGCTGCAGATCTGGCTCGCCCAATACCGGCGCGAGGTCGGCGCCGCGTGAGCGGCAGGATTCCGAAGCGACTCAGCCCCCGCAGAGGGGCTGCCCCACCGGATTGCGATGCAGCACATTCGGCGAATACGTCGGCGTGCGGAAGGCGCGCGCCGCGTGCTCGAACGCGTAGGCGAGACGGATCAGCCGGGCTTCGGACCACTTCATTCCGATGAACGACAGTCCCACCGGCAGCCCCTGCACCTGTCCCATCGGCACCGTGATGTAGGGGTAGCCGGCCACCGCCGGCAGCGTGCTGTCCCCGCCGCCGATGCCGGCGTCACCGTTGACCAGATCGATCATCGACGCCGGATCCTGCGTCGGGGAGATCAGCGCCACGACGTGATGCTCCTTGAGCAGCCGCTCGATGCCCTGGGGGCCGGCAAGCCGCCGGTTCGTCGCGCGGGCGCGCAGGTAGGCGGGATTCTCAAGTCCCTGGGTGCGCTCGGCCGCGAGGAACAGGCTCTGTCCGAACCAGCGCATTTCCTCACGCGCATGGGTGTTGTCGAAGGTAATCAGGTCCGCGAGCGTTCGGCTGCGCACCGCCGGCGGGGAGGCGGCGAGGTAGGCCTTCATGTCGGCCTTCAGTTCGGTCATCAGCACCAGGTTCTCGTTCTTCGCAAGCGGCGCCAGGTGCTCGTCATCGACCTTTACCAGCACCGCCCCCTGCGCCTTCAGCAGCGTGAGGGCGTGCCGGAAGACTTTCAGCGTCTTCGGCGTGAAAGTCTTCAGCAGGAACTCGGCGATGCCGAGCCGCACGCCCTTCAGCGCCCCGGGCGTGAGGCCGGCGGCATAGTTGGTGCGGTGCGCGTTGGCGTGCACCGTCGCAGGATCCGCCGGATCGGTTCCGGCCATCGCCGTCAGCAGCATCGCGGCGCCGCGCACGGTGCGCGCGATCGGGCCAGCGGTGTCCTGGGACTGGCTGATCGGCACGATGCCCGTGCGCGAGACCAGGCCGACGGTCGGCTTCAAGCCCACCACGCCGTTCATCGACGAGGGGCAGCTGATCGAGCCGTCGGTTTCGGTGCCGATGGCCGCCGCGGCGAGCCCGGCGGCGACTGCGGCGGCCGAGCCGGAACTCGACCCGCAGGCCGTGCGATCGAGCATGTAGGGGTTGCGCGTCAGCCCGCCGACCGCACTCCAGCCGCTGGTCGAGTGGGCCGAGCGGATATTGGCCCACTCCGAGAGGTTCGCGCGCCCGAGGATGACCACGCCGGCGCGGCGCAGGTTCTGGATCACGGTGGAACTCACCGGGCGCACGTTCTGCGCCAGTGCGAGCGAGCCGGCGGTGGTCGGCAGACCGGCGATGCCGATGTTGTCCTTCACCAGGATCGGCAGTCCGTCGAGGGGCCCGAGCGGGCGGCCGGCGGCCCACCGCGCATCCGAGGCACGTGCCTCGGCCATGGCCCGCGGGTTCAGCGCGATGACCGCGTGGATCTTCGGATTGATGCGCGCGATGCGGGCCTCATAGTCGCGCACGAGCGCCGTGGCGGTGATGCGGTGGGCGGCGAGGTCCGCCGAGAGTGCTGCCGCCGAGGTGCAGCTGAGATTGACCGCCAGTGCCGGCGTGCACGCCAGACAGGACAGAGCCCCGACGCTCATTGCAACGAGTCCGCGCATGCCGAATCCCCCCGGAATGACGATGGACGGCACTGTATCGGGCCTGCGGTCTGCACCGCAAGCTCGGCGGGAGAGCCGCTCGCCCCCCGGGGGTCCGCGCCGCGGGGTCATTGGTTATAGTGGCGTCCATGAACACCGCGCACACGCCCGATCTGTCCGCCTTCTGGATGCCCTTTACCGCCAACCGGCACTTCAAGCATCACCCGCATCTGGTGATGGCGGGCAAGGGGGCCCATTTCACGCTGCACGATGGACGCACCGTGTTCGACTGTCTCTCGGGACTGTGGTGCACGCCGCTCGGTCACGGCCGCCCGGAGATCGCCACGGCGGTGCACGAGCAGCTGCGCGAACTGGACTTCGCGCCCACCTTCCAGGTCGGGCACCCCAAGGCATTCGAGCTCGCCGCGCGCATCGCGCGCTGGGCGCCCGAGGGCCTGAACCGGGTCTTTTTCGCCAATTCCGGTTCCGAAGCGGTCGACAGCGCGCTGAAGATCGCCATCGCCTATCACCAGGCCCGCGGCGATGCGCGCCGCGTGCGCATCATCGGACGGGAGCGCGCCTATCACGGGGTCGGCATCGGCGGGATCTCGGCCGGCGGCATCGCGGTCAATCGGCGCACCTTCGGCGCGCTGGCTGCGCCGTTCGTCGATCACCTGCCGCACACGTACGATCCCGAGCACATGCGCTTCAGCCGCGGCCAGCCGCTCTGGGGCAAGCATCTGGCCGATGCGCTGGAGCGGCTCATCGCGCTGCACGACGCCTCGACCATCGCGGCGGTGATCGTCGAGCCGATGCAGGGCTCCACCGGCGTGATCGTGCCGCCGGTGGGATACCTCGAGCGCCTGCGCGAGATCTGCACGCGCCACGGCATCCTTCTGATCTTCGATGAAGTGATCACCGGTTTCGGGCGCCTCGGGGCGAACTTCGCCGCGCAGCGGCTCGGCGTGACGCCCGACATGATCGTGTTCGCCAAGGCGGTCACCAACGGGGCGGTGCCCCTGGGGGGCGTGATCGCCGAGCAGAGCATCCACGATGCGCTGATGCATGGACCGGAGCAGATGATCGAGCTGTTCCACGGCTATACGTACTCGGGCCATCCGGTGGCCTGCGCCGCGGGGCTCGCCACCCTCGAGGTGATGGTGCGCGAGGGGCTGATCGAGCGGGCCCGTGCGCTCGAGCCGTTGCTCGAGCGGGAAGTGCACTCGCTGCGCGATGCGCCGCACGTGGCGGATATCCGCAACATCGGTCTGGCCGCAGCGATCGATCTGACGCCGCGGCCGGATGTGCCCGGCGCGCGTGCGCGCGCGGCGTTCGAACTCGGCATCG
>JAKADE010000067.1 GCA_021820785.1 Pseudomonadota bacterium | reverse complement strand
TGGGTGCTGTGTGTTGCAGCTCATGCTGCTGCGGCGGACATGGCCGCGACGGCGACAGTTCATCCAGATCAAACGTCGCAGTCGATCCAATTCATGGGTCGGCGCTACGTTCTGAGTCGAAGTGTCAGCAAGGGAATCGGCGTCAGCACGGTGTATATTCCCTCAGGATCGCATCATGGCAAAAATCGTGAATTGCTCATGATCAACTACACGCTGAGCCATGCCCCGGATCATTCTCCGGTTAACGCACGGCAGATCGCCGCCAGGATGGTCAACACCTTTCACGCGATACACTCGCCGTGGGTATTTCCATTCGCGATTCCGGACCGTCGCTCGCCCGGGCATTTCATTTATGTCGTCAATGCGATTCTGTTGTTGACGGCGTCGCGACAAACTGCGCTCATCACGGCGCGAGTGCGTGCAATGACATGCGGGAAATGGATCGTGGGCGTCATCTTTCAACGCATCAGTCGCACGCATCAGTCGCACGCATTGGTCGGGAAGTACGAAGCTTGCCGCGGCGCTGGCGCCAGATGGGCGCTGGCTGCACCGCCATCTGCAGGCGGTAGCCAAGGCCTTGACGGACGTGCGTCCGCCGTTGCCGCCGCCAGTGTTGCGGTGATGGATATGTTTGAGGGATTTCCAGGTCGGTGCTCATCGCGTGCGATAGCCGCAGTCCTGAATCGAGTGCTTGGGCAAGGTCTCGTGCAGCACGTCGGTCTGCGTGAAGGTCCGTCCCTTGAAAAGCAGCGCAGCGGT
The DNA here is from genome assembly GCA_021820785.1 of Pseudomonadota bacterium. Next base: position 9,598 of record JAKADE010000067.1, on the reverse strand, counting down.
GAGGACGCACGATAGCGCATACGCGAAGCACTCGCCGAAATTCAGTCCGGCTGGATGACGACCTTTGCCGAATTGGTGGAAGGCATCCCGCGCAATCCGGGCTTGTTCCACATCGACCGAGAAGATGGTGATTTGAGCGCGGGCGATGAAGTGATCGAGATCTCTGAGCGCTGCTGAACCGTAGCGCGATTCGAGAATCATCGAGCACTCGAGGAAGGTTGCGGTAGACGTCCGCCGTCGATCCGCGGCCTCAATGGCCTCGTTGAACGATCGGTGCTCCGGTTCTTCCTGCGGGATGGCGAGCAACGCCGATGTATCGATGACCATCAGCGCGGAATTCCGAGCTCATCATAGTCCAGTATCTGCTCATCGCTGCACGCATCGAGGATCGGCAGAGCCGAGCAGTGCAGCGCGATGTCTTCCAGATCATCCGCGAGCCCGCGCTTTCCTCGGGTGTGACGGATTCGCGCCAGACGTTTCTTCAGGGCCTGAGTGACGGTCTCCGTTTTGGTTTCTCCGGTCAATTTTGCCAGCTGTGCAGCCAATGCGTCCGTCTGCGGATTTCGGATATTCAGGGGCATGACTCACCACAGCTACGCGCCAATCTACGCAGTATCATGGATCTCTGCGGTACCGTACGGCCCAGGGCGTAATCATCGTGCCCTGGTGGGACCGACAGGTGTCGGGCGGGAGATGAAGGCCTGGGCTGCGGCTCCTTGGCATCAGACAACTCAGAGGTGAGGGCGGCAAGGGGAGGTGGGGCGCCGCAAGGCCACGCTTCCGGGCGCTGAGTCACCGAAGCGGGCTGCGTTACGGGTTGGCCGTTGCGACGGGCGAGTGCTGCGGGCGGCGGGACGGGTGCGGCCGGAGTGTCCTGATGTTTTCAGATGCCGCAGCACCAGGGGGGGCGTGCGCGCGCTGAATCGAGCGCGGATGCTACGGCCGGTGAGGGCAAAGACTTCTCGAGGGCTGTCAGAAACAGCGCGAGGAGCGGTCAGGGCAGGACTCCGAAGAGTCGTTTCTGATCCTGCTGCGCTAGGAGGCGGTGCGGTACCAGGCGACGCCGTCACGAAACTCGCGCACGACGCGGTCGCAATGACGTAGATGATTCAGGTGCGCCAGGGTCTCGCCGGTCGCCAGAATGAGTAATTCCCGATCCACGGGTCGGCGAAACATCAAGGGAAACAAATCCAGCACTCGCTGCGGCTCGCGCAGCGCCTCGAGCAGTCGTGCGAGGGCGTCCTCATGACGCGCGCGCAGTCGGCCGAGGCGGGCGTGCAGACCGCGAAACGGTTCGTTGTGGGAAGGCAGCACCAGCACGTCGTCGGGTACACGGTTGCCGGTTTCGAGGAGCGAGGAGAGCCAGTCGGCCAGCGGATCGGCCTCCGGCTCGGTCGGGAACACCGATACGTTTGAGCTGATCCGCGGCAGGACCTGATCGCCCGAGATCATCAGTTGCATCTCCGGGCAATACAGACTGAGGTGTTCGGGGGAGTGTCCGCGTCCGATCACTGCCTGCCAGCGGTGGCCTCCGATCTGCACTACGTCCCCGTCGCTGATGCGCCGATAGCTGTCGGGAAGTCCGTAGATTCTTCGGCCGAAGCCGCCGAACCGCGCCCGGTAGTCTTCAAGGGCCTCATTGTCCCACCCGCTCGCCCGGTAGAACCGTACCGCTTCCAAGGGAGCTTCGCGCCCCGTGTCGGCCACGAGCATGCGGCAGGTCACGTATTCCAGTCGTGTCATCCAGAGCGGGCATTCGAACCGCCGCGTGAGCCAGCCTGCCATCCCGATGTGATCCGGGTGCATGTGTGTACCGATCACACGCAGGACAGGTCGTCCGCCGAGCGGGCCAACCAGCGCGCTCTGCCAGGCTGCGGTCGCCTCGGCGGTATGCATGCCGGTATCGACCACGGTCCAGCCGCCCTCGTCGGCGAGCGCCCAGATATTGATGTGACCGAGCGCCATCGGCAGGGGCATGGCCAGCCAAAGGACGCCGGGGGCGATTTCAATCGCATCCCCCGGGTGCGGCGGCCGCTCGAACGGATAGATCAGCGAGTCACGATTCACGGGCGTCATGAGCGGCATCGGAGCTCAGATCGATCCCGCGCTGCGCGTCGGATCCGGTTGCGCTCAAACGAACGGGCCGATGGATGATAGTTCGGCATCGACGTCCCCTCCATGGACCTGTCCACGGCTCGCGGGCCGCTGCTCCGGAGAATACCGTCGGAGCGCCCCCGGCGCTCACTCCGGCTTCGGCAGCCCCGCCAGTTCGTGAATCTTCTCGTCGAGATACTCGAGGATGCGCGTGTCGCGTTCACTCTCCTTATGCGTCACGAAGCTGATCGCCATTCCCTCGATGACGTATCGCACCAAGTCCAGGGCGATGTCGAATTTGACCCCGCGGCCCTTCCACTCGGGGAACACTTCGACGGCCGCGTCGTACCACTCCTTTTCAAAGGCTTCCTGTGCCGGTCGCAGGATGGCAGCGAGTTCCTTGTCGGTTCGCGCCGCGACCGCCAGCTCGAAGAACGCGACGAACATCGGGTGGTGTACGTGCGCCCAATAGGCTTCCAGGCTCTGGCGCAGGTGGTCGCCGTTCACCGAGGGCCGGTTCACCGCCTTGCGAAACGCGCGCAGCCTCTTGGCGTGCAGATATTCCACGGCCGCCGTGACGACCGCGAGCTTGGACGGGAAATGGTGCAGCATCGCGCCGCGGGACAGGCCCGCCTTCTCGGCGATGAGCGTCGTGGTCGTCTGCGAGTAGCCGTGCTCAACGAAGCAGCGGATTGCCGCCTCGGTGATCTGGGTACGGGTGAGGGCGCTCTTCTGCGCCTGCCACCCGGGTTCCTCTGTGGTCTCGCGATTGGATTTCGCGAGTGTCGAGCTTCGTGCTGTAGCCATAGCGCGTTTCTTATCATATCCGCTTTGGGGGTGATACCGAAAAAAATCAGTTCTGACTAAAAAAGTCAGTTCTGATTGAAATATTGACGTCTGGCTGGTAGCTTCAGCTCATCCGACCGCTCAACGCGAGCCAGAACCGAAAAGTGCCATGAACCGATTGGACGGAAAGGTCGCGCTCATCACGGGCGCAGCATCCGGGCTCGGCCGGGCAGATGCCCACGCCCTGGTGCGTGAAGGCGCCCGCGTGCTCATCACGGATCTGAACGAATCCGCCGGCGCGCAGCTGGCCGATGAGCTTAATGCCGTTCGGGCGGAGAGCGCTGCGTTCCTGGCGCACGACGTGCGCGACGAGCGCCGCTGGGGTGAGGTCATCGATGCCTGCGCGGCCCGTTTCGGCGGGTTGCACGTGCTCGTCAACAATGCCGGAGTCGTCGTGATCGCCACGCCCGAGACGACCACCCTCGAGCAGTTCCGGTTTGCGAACTCGGTGATGTCCGAGGGGGTATTCCTCGGTTGCAAGAGCGCCATACCGCTGATGCGCTCCTCGGGCGGCGGTTCGATCATCAATATGTCCTCCGTCGCGTCCCATCTCGGCTACCCGGTGTTCTTTGCCTACAGCGCGGCCAAGGGGGCAGTGCGGGCCATGACGAAGTCGATCGCCGTGCACTGCCAGATGAACAAGTACGGCATCCGCTGCAACTCGATCCACGCCGGTGCGATCGAGACGCCCATGGTGCAGCAGGCCAATGCGGCACTCGGCATGAAGATGCAGGACTACGAGGCGGCACCATGGGGACTCGGTAAACCCGAGGATGTCGCCAATCTCGTGGTGTATCTGGCATCGGACGAGTCCCGGTTCGTCAATGGAGCCGAGATTCTGATCGACAATGCCCTGACGGTGCAGTGAAGGGGGCCGCGGGCGGCGGCGTGTACGGCCGATATGCGCTACTTTGAGGATCTCATCGAGGGAGAAGAGCGCGAGTCCCGTGGGCTTGACGTCGACGAGGCGCAACTGCTGTCTTTTGCCCGTCAATACGATCCACAATACTTCCACGCCGATCCTCAAGCCGCGCAACGCTCGATTTTCGGGGGCGTCGTTGCCTCGGGCATCTACACGATGGCGCTGTGGCGTCAGCTCGACCATCAGATCTGCGGCGATATTGCCTGGATCTGCGGCATTGCCTGGGATGAGGTCCGCTTTCCCCAGGCGGTGCGTCCCGGAGACACGCTGCGAGCCCACGCACGCTGTCTGAGCAAACGCCCCTCGCGCAAGGACCCCCGCCGCGGCGTCACCGTATTCCAGTACACGCTGCTCAATCAGCGCAACGAGCCGGTGTTCACGTGCCGCAGCACGAACCTCGTCGAGCGGCGCTCGCCAGAGGGCTGATCAATCCTTCCGGTGGTAGCGTTGCCACGTGGGCAGCGCTTCGGGGTAGTCCGCAGGTCGCCGATCACCGTAGGCGCGCATGCGCAGAAGGCTGCCGAGTCCCTCGGCGTACTCGCCGACCGGCAGGTAGTACAGGAACGACAGGGATCGCTCGGCGAAGCACCAACGGCCCTCGTGGCGCTGGTAGCGGTCCCGGTAGCGCAGCGCTGCGATCAGCGCCTGGCCGTTGCGCCAGACCTCGGCGTGCGATGAGACCAGACCGCTGGCGCGATCCGGATCTGCGGCGTCGAGTTCGATGATCTGGTCGTGCGCGACGTGGTTGGTCGCCTTCAGGGCGGCGAAGCGGCGGTGGAACTGCTCGATGATCGCTTCGCGGCCGAGGGCGTTCATCACGCCGTCCTGCGAGCGGAAGCAGGCATCGGGCGTGAACAGCGCGGCGAGCGCGTCTATCTCCCGGTCGTCGACGGCGATGCCGTAACGGGCCACGAGTTCGCGCAGCGCCAGGCGATCTTCCAGTGCGCGGATGCGCTGCGTCAGCGCTGCGACATCGGTATTCATAGGAGACCCTCCTGTGTGTGTGGCGATTCAATCTGGGGGCGAAGCATCGTGAAGCATCTTGCAAACAAAGTTGCCGTCGTGTTGGGCGCAGCCGGCAACGGAAACATGGGTCAGGCGATTGCGCGACGGTTTGCCGAAGAGGGGGCGCGCGTCGTCGTTGCCGGCCGCAGGGAGCGCGAACTGCAGGAATTCGCAGCCGAAATCGACGGTCGGGCCGCGTTGTGCGACATCAGGCAGAAATCGCAATTGCAGTCGCTTGCGCAGACCGCGCTCGACGCATTCGGCAGACTCGACATCGCCGTGAACTGCGTCGGCCTCGGCCTCATGGGCAAGCTGCTCGAGACCACCGAAGAGCAGATCGATCAGATGATGGATCTGCATTTCAAAGGCTCGTATTTCTTTCTGCAGGTTTTCTGCGAGCAGCTGGCCCGAGGCGGTGGCGGGTCGGTGATCCTCACCTCATCGGCCTCCGTGCACGCCCTGCTGTTCCACCATGCGGCGTACATCGGCTCAAAGGCTGGCGCCGAGGCGTTGGCGCGCTGCTTCGCCAACGAGTTCGGTGCCCGTGGCGTGCGCGTCAATTCGCTGGCTCCGGGCCTGACCGCCACGCCCATGACCTCGAACGAGATGCAGATGCCCGGACTGGAGGCCGCATTCGTCAAGGAATATCCCCTGGGGCGGATTGGAACGGTGGCGGATGTCGCCAACGGGGCGCTGTGGCTCGCGGGGGACGAGTGCTTCATGACCGGGCAAGTCCTGCAAGTGAACGGGGGGGTGACCCTCAGGCGCAACCCCTTGCCCCGGGAGATCAATGCCAGTCTGGCTGCTGCCCGCGCATCGGCCGACTGAGCCCCGGATGCACCCGAGCAGTGTGCCTGAAATCGCTCATAAAAAAAACAGTCAGGCCTGATTGTATTTTGGTGGGCGCTGCCTATAATCGGGCGGCAAGAGCCCTTGCGGCTCGCTGCCCCGGGGGGGCATCGCACACTCCGGAAATCGCTCCGCAGTGGCGCGCGTCAGCACAGTCATTCGGAGGAGTCCGCGATGGATCTGGGTCTGAGGGGAAAGAAAGCCATCGTCACGGGTGCGACCAAGGGCATCGGCCGAGCGATCGTTGAACTGTTCGCCGCCGAGGGCGTCGATATCGCGCTGTGTTCCCGCACACAAGAAGACGTCGACTCGACTGTGCAGGCCTTGGCGCGGCACGGTGTGCAGGTGTCCGGTGAAGCCGTCAACGTGCGCGACGGCGAGGCATACAAAGCATGGCTCGAGCGCGCAGCCGGGGCGCTCGGAGGCTGCGACATCTTCGTCCCGAACGTCAGTGCAGGCGGCGGGTTCGACAGCGAAAAGAACTGGACCAAGAATTTCGAGGTCGACGTCATGCATACAGTGCGTGGCTGCGACACCTTGATGCCGCATCTGGAGAAATCCGGCGCGGGATCCATCGTCATCATCTCCTCGACCAATGCGCTGGAGACCTTCGGCGTCCCGCAGGCGTTCAATGCCATGAAGGCGGCGTTGATCACCTACGCGAAGCAGCTCGCGCAGCATGTCGGAAAGAAAGGCGTGCGGGTCAACTCCGTCTCGCCCGGTCCGATCTACTTCGAGGGCGGGAGCTGGGAGCTGATCAAGGGCACGATGCCCAAGCTGTACGACTATGCATTGCGGCAGATCCCCTGCGGACGCATGGGTACGCCCGAGGAAGTTGCGCGAATTGTGGCGTTCGTCGCCAGCCCGGCCGGAAGTCTCATGGCCGGCTCGAACGTCGTCGCAGATAACGGCTTCACCAAACGCGTCCAATTCTGATGGACGAGTTCTGGCAACGATCGAAATCTCCGGCGTACACCCCGGTGCCGCGGGTGCAGGCCGGCAGCCCCACGGAGACGCCGATCGAGAAAGCGCCGGATCCGGATCTCGGACACGATCCGATCGACCAGCGACGCTATTTTTCGCGGGAATTCATGCAGCTCGAATGGGAGCGCATGTGGAGCAAGGTGTGGTTGCTCGGCGGGCGGGAAGTGGATATTCCGGAGCCCGGCGATTACATCGTCACCGAGATCGGTCCGGAATCGATTCTGATCGTGCGTCAGCGTGACGGAGGCGTTCGCGCCTTCTACAACGTGTGTCAGCACCGCGGAGCACGTTTGCGCGGTTGCGGCATCGGCACGACAGGTGATTCGCAGACCTTCAAGTGTCCGTACCATCATTGGGAATACAAGCTCGACGGGTCGTTTTACCGCATCCCCGACATCGACACGTTCCCGCAGGGTAAGCCGAATCACGCGCTGAGTGAGATTCACTGCGACACCTGGGGCGGATTCGTCTGGTACACGTTGAACGAATCGCCGCAGCCACTGCTCGAGTTCCTCGATCCGATTCCGCGCCATCTGGAACCGTACAACCTGAACAAGATGGTCCAGACACGCGACATCACCGTCGAGTGGAACTGCAACTGGAAGACCTCGGTGGATGCCTTCAACGAGACTTACCACGTTCAGGGCATACACCCGCAGTTGCTGTGGTATCTGCATGATCTGGACGTGCAGATCGACTGTTACGAGCGGCACAATCGTTATCTGATTCCGTTCGGAACGCTCTCGCCGAGGGTGCGTAAGCCCCCGGCGATTCCGGAGCCGATAAAGACGATCATGAAGGCTGCGGGCATGGATCCCGCCGACTATGACCGCCCGATCAGCGAGATCCGGCGCGACGTGCAAAAGCACAAGCGCATCTTTGGCGCATCCCAGGGAAAGGACTATTCGCGGCTGAACGACGATCAGCTCACGGATGACTTTCACTATCAGATATTCCCGAACCTGTCGCTCAACGTGCACGCGGACGACTTCTGGATATTCCGCCAGCGCCCCCATCCGCAAGACCCCGATCGCATGTTCTACGACATCATGACTTTCGAACTGGTGCCGGACGGACAGGAATGGCCGGCGCGCGCCGAGCACAAGCAGTGGAAGCATGGCGACAAGTCGATCGGCCTGGTGCTCGATCAGGACGCGGAGAATCTTCCGAGCGTTCAGGCGGGCATGCACTCGAAAGGATTCAAGGGACTGTGGATTGGTGCCCAGGAGATGCGGATCAGGCATTTCCACAAGGTACTCGACGATTATCTCTACGGTCCGCAGGGCAAGCCTGCGGGCGCTCTGTAAGGAGGCTCTGACGTGCAGTCTGACCCGATGCAGTTGCTCGATTTCTATCGCCGCATGAAGACGATACGCGAGTTCGAGGAGCGGCTGCACGTGGAGATCGCCACGGGCGAAATTCCCGGGTTCACGCACCTCTATGCCGGACAGGAGGCGGTTGCGGTTGGCGTGTGTGCCGATCTCACGGACGAGGACTACATCGTCAGCACGCATCGGGGGCACGGGCACTGCATTGCCAAGGGCTGCGACGTCACGGGCATGATGAAGGAGATCTATGGACGCCGGGACGGACTGTGCAAGGGCAAGGGCGGTTCGATGCACATTGCCGACTTCGACAAGGGCATGCTCGGTGCGAATGCCATCGTGGGTGGCGGACCGCCACTGGCGGTCGGCGCTGCAATCGCGTGCCAGCTGCGCCGCGCCGAGGGCGCTGAAGGGCGGGTGAGCGTGGCGTTCGGCGGTGACGGCAGCTGCAACCAGGGCACCGTCTTCGAAGCGATGAATCTGGCGGTCGTGCTTGGCGTGCCGGCAATTTTCGTATTCGAGAACAACGGTTACAGCGAGCACACGGGCGCTGATTACGCCGTCGGATCGAAAGACATCACGGCGCGCAGCGCGGCGTTCGGCATGCCTGCCGAGCGGGTAGACGGAAGCGACTTCTTCGCAGTTCGCGCCGCGATGCAGCGAGCGCTGAAGCGCGCGCGCTCTGGCGCCGGTCCGAGCACCATCGAGGCGGTCACCACGCGCTTCTATGGGCACTTCGAGGGTGATCCGCAGAATTACCGCGCCAAGGGCGAGATAGAACGCCAGCGCGAGACCATGGACTGCCTGAAACGATTCCGGGCGGTCGTTGGCGCCGGTGGATCGCTCAGTGCTGCCGAGCTCGACGCGATCGATCGTGACGTGCTCGCGCAGATCGATGCGGCCGTCGCAGCGGCGCGCGCTGCGCCGCTGCCTTGCGAGGCGGATCTGACCCGCGACGTCTACATCAGCTACTGAAGCAGCCGATTCTGCAGGACGACCCTAATGCCACAGCTTTCAATGCGTGATGCCATCAACCAGGCATTGCACCAGGAGATGGAGCGGGATTCGCGGGTGATCGTTCTCGGCGAAGACGTCTCCGGGGGTGCCGGGGGAACCTCTGGCGAGCGCGAAGCCTCAGGAGGCATCTTCGGCGTCACCAAAGGGCTGCTGCCGCGGTTTGGAGCGGCGCGCGTCATTGACACTCCGATCAGCGAATCGGCCATCGTGGGGGCCGCGGCGGGTGCGGCGCTCGCGGGTCTGCGTCCGGTCGCCGAGCTGATGTTCGCGGACTTCGTTGGCGTCTGCATGGACCAGATTTACAACCAGGTGGCGAAATTCCGCTACATGTTTGGCGGCAAGAGCACCTGCCCGGTCGTGATCCGCATGGCCATGGGTGCCGGCATGAACATGGGCGCGCAGCATTCTCAGGCGATCTACGGTCTGCTCGCCGCGATCCCGGGTCTTAAGATCGTCGTCCCCTCGAACGCCCGTGATGCCAAGGGGCTGCTGATCGAGTCGATACGCGATGACGATCCGGTGATTTTCTTCGAGCACAAGGCGCTTTATCCGCGCA
>JAKADE010000066.1 GCA_021820785.1 Pseudomonadota bacterium | reverse complement strand
CCCAGGTGCGCGGCACCGGTCCGGACGGGCGGATCACCGTCGATGACGTGCTCGCGGCGGCCGCGCAGGGTCCTGTGCCGGCGAGTGCTCCGCCCCCGCCCGCGCGGGCCGAATCGCCCGGCATTGCCGTGCGCAGGGTGCCCCACAGCGCCGTGCGCCAGCGGATTGCAGCCCGCATGGTCGAGAGCCTGCTGCACACCGCCCCGCACGTGACCAACGTGTTCGAGGTCGATCTTACCGCGGTGCTCGCACACCGCGAGCGCCACCGCCAGTCATTCGCCGAGCGCGGCGTGCCACTGACGCTGTCTGCGTATTTCGTGCGGGCGGCGGTCGCCGCCATCGAGGAGGTGCCGGAGGCCAACAGTCGCTGGAGCGAGGCGGCGCTCGAGATCTACCAGACCGTGAATTTCGGGATCGGCACCGCGGCGCCCGAGGGTCTGGTGGCGCCGGTGCTGCGCGGCGCCGAGACGCTGGATCTGGAGCAGACGGCGCAGGGCATCGATGCTCTGGTACGGCGGGCCCGCGAAGGGCGGCTTGCGCCAGAGGATGTGCGCGGGGGCACCTTCACCATGTCCAACCATGGCGTCAGCGGCAGCCTGATGGCCACGCCCATCATTCTCTTCCCCGGACAGGCGGCCATCCTCGGGGTGGGCAAGCTCGAGAAGCGGGCGGCCGTGGTGCAGCACGGCGAGGTCGAGCGCATCGAAATCCGTCCGCGCTGCTACGCGACGCTCACCATCGATCACCGGGTCATGGACGGGGTGCGCGCCAACCGGTTCATGCAGGTGTTCGCCGAGCGGCTCGGCCTGTGGAACGACTGAGGCCGGCGCCGGGAGTCGCTCCAGGCGCCGCGGATTGCGGCGCATAGTGACGAGGTGCCCCCGGTAGGGCTACCATGCGCGCAGTACTCCAGCGGAGGACGTCAGCATGACCGAGGGCACCACCACCCTGCCTGGCCCGCCGAGCGATGAGTCCGAACCTGATCTGAGCCGCCGGCGAATGTTGACGGCGGCCACCGCGGCAGTCGGAGCGGTGGGGGTCGGTCTGGCCGCAACCCCGTTCATCGAGTCCATGGAGCCGAGCGAGACCGCCCGGGCCCTGGGTGCGCCGGTCACGATCGACATCTCCAAACTCGAACCGAAGCAGATGCTCGTGGCCTCCTGGCGGCGCCGTCCGATTTACGTGCTGCGCCGCACGGAAGCGGAGCTGAAGGCGCTCTCGAGTCTCAATGGCCAGCTGAAGGACCCGTTGTCCAAGGCGGATCAGCAGCCGGCGAATCTGCCCGGCTGGAACCCCGTCCAGCGTTCCATCGTGCCGGAGTATCTGGTGGTGGTGGGAATCTGCACCCACCTCGGCTGCATGCCGAAGCTGCACCCGAACCCGGGCGATCCGCTGCTGGGTGCAAGCTGGCCGGGCGGGTACTACTGCCCGTGTCACGGTTCGCGCTACGACCTCGCCGGGCGCGTCATGGATGGTTCACCGGCGCCGCTGAACCTGCCGGTGCCGCCGCATTACTACAAAGACGCCAAGACGATCGTGGCGGGCGAACTCGCCAACGGCAGCGAGCAGAACTGGGAACCGAATACCTGGTGAGCCGGGCGCGCTACGGCGGCGTCAGGCCGCCGAAGCGAGCGAAGACCTCGGGGCCTGGACTCGGCAGAGGGCCGTCGAGCGTTGCGCCGTGCGCATCAAGGTGGCGCTCCGCGGCGCCGAACACTGCGGCATACAGACGCCGGCACAGGGCGTACGCTTCGGCTCCGATCCAGTCCTCGGGCAGCAGAGCCGGGGGCAGCAGCGGGTCGCGCAGATGGATCTTGCGGTACTCGTGAATGAGCAGGGTGCGCACGACGAACGCGGACTCCGGCGCCAGATGACGCAGTGAGCCGCAGGCCTCGATCGGGGCGAACGCGTCGCGAAAGCGCCGGTAGCGCCGAGCGAGGTCCGCCACGTCCCAGGCCGCGGCGGCCAGACGCCGGTCGGCCTCCAGGTTCTCTCCGCGGCTGGTAAAGAGCCAGGCGTCCTCGGCAACGTCGGCGGGCAACACGCTTCGAGCCTGGTGGGCCGAACGGCCCGGGTGCACGAACACCCCCGGCGCGAATTGTCCGAAGCCGGACCAGCGCAGCCGCTCGCGCAGCTGTGCACGCGCGCCACCGCCCGGCGGCACCGCCAGCAGCGTCCAGCACCCGTCCCATTCGCCGGGGCTCACCGCGTAGATGCGCTGGGTGGCCTCGGCGAACACCCCGTGTCCGGTGTCGCTCAGGCGGTATTCGCTGCGCCGGCCGCGTCGGAGCGCAGCGAGCCAGCCGTCGGCGGCGAGCCGGGCGACGCTGGTGCGCACCAGTCGCTCGGCGAGCCCGAACGGACGGACGAGGCCGATGAGGCTGCCGAGGCTGATGCGCTCGCCGCGCGGGGCGATGGCATCGCCGAAGACCGTCATCAGCAGCGATCCGCCGCGCAGCGGGCGCTGCGCGCGGAACCGCCGCAGCAGCGCGGCGACGGCGGGATAGGGATCACGCAGGGCGTCCATCAGGCGTTCGCGGCGAGGAAAGCAGCCATTCTGCCACGAAAATTCTTGACACAAAAATCAAGATAGCGGTAGCGTTTGTGTATCATATTGGTTTCCTGCACAGGGCGTGAGCATGTATACGCAGGCTTTGGATTCCCCGGCGGCCGCGACGGACACGGCGAGCGAGGAGCGCGAGCGGCTCGAGCGGTTTCAGGAGCGCATCGACCGGGATGAGAAGATCGAGCCGAAGGACTGGATGCCCGACGCGTACCGCCAGACGCTGATCCGCCAGATCGCCCAGCACGCGCACTCGGAAATCGTCGGGATGCTGCCGGAGGGCAACTGGATCACCCGCGCCCCCTCGCTGCGGCGCAAGGCGGTGCTGATCGCCAAGGTGCAGGACGAGGGCGGGCACGGGATGTACCTGTACAGCGCAGCGGAGACCCTCGGGGTCTCGCGCACGGCGCTCATCGAGCAGCTGCTCGAGGGGCGGGCCAAATACTCGAGCATCTTCAATTACCCGACGCTCACCTGGGCGGACATCGGGGCGATCGGCTGGCTGGTCGACGGCGCGGCGATCATGAACCAGGTGCCGCTGTGCCGCTGCTCGTACGGGCCGTACGCGCGCGCCATGGTGCGCATCTGCAAGGAGGAGAGCTTCCACCAGCGCCAGGGCTACGAGCTGATGCTGACGCTCGCGCGCGGCAGCGAGGCTCAGCACGCGATGGCGCAGGATGCGCTGAACCGCTGGTGGTGGCCGTCGCTGATGATGTTCGGGCCCAGTGACGCGAACTCGGTGCACACCGCGCAGTCGATGCGCTGGAAGATCAAGCGTTTCACCAACGATGAGCTGCGCCAGAAGTTCATCGACGTGACGGTGCCGCAGGCCGAATACCTCGGTCTCACCGTGCCCGATCCCGACCTTCGCTGGGACGAGGCGAGTCAGCATTACCGGTTCGGTGAGATCGACTGGAGCGAATTCCATGCGGTCCTGAAGGGCGAGGGTCCGTGCAACCGCGAGCGCCTCGAGGCGCGCCGCACCGCGCACGAGAACGGCCGCTGGGTGCGCGAGGCGGCCGCCGCCTACGCCGCGAAACATCATGCACCGGCGCGCGCCGCGCAGGCCGGTTGAGGAACGCTGCCATGAACGAAGACTGGATGCTGTACGAGGTGTTCATCCGCTCGCGCTCGGGGCTCGAGCACAAGCACGTCGGGAGCCTGCACGCCGCCGATGCGCGCATGGCGATCGAACATGCGCGGGACGCCTATACGCGCCGCCAGGAGGGCGTGAGCATCTGGGTCGTGCCCTCGAGCGAAATCGTCGCCTCCGACCCGGGCGAAGCCGACGCACTGTTCGAGCCGGCGCGCGACAAGGTGTACCGCCATCCGACCTTCTATGCCATTCCCGATGAGGTGAAGAACATATGAGCGCGCCAGCCGAGGCGGGCGTCGCGCAGGCGAGCACCGCCGAGCGCGTGGAGTACCTGCTGCGCCTCGCCGACACCAGCCTGATCGCCGGGCAGCGCCTGGGGGAGCTGCTCGGCCACGGTCCGGCCCTGGAGGAGGATCTGGCGCTCGGCAACATCTCGCTCGATCTGATCGGGCAGGCGCGGCTGCTGCTGTCGCTCGCCGGGCGCATCGAGGGCAACGGCCGCGACGAGGACGCGCTCGCGTTTCTGCGCGACGCGCCGCAGTTTCGCAACATGACCCTCGCCGAGCAGCCGAACGGGGATTTTGCCACGACCATCGTGCGCCAGTGTCTGCTCGATGCCTGGCAGCTCGAGACGTACGAGAGTCTCACCGGCTCACGGGAGGAAGCACTCGCCGACATCGCGCACAAGGCCGTCAAGGAGTGCCGCTATCACTGGCGCTTCAGCGCCGGCTGGCTCGTGCGGCTCGGTGACGGCACCGATGAGAGCCATGCCCGCGTCGAAGCGGCACTCGGGGCGCTGTGGCGGTTCACCGATGAGTTGCTGACACCCGATGCGCTCGATGCGCGCATGGCAGTGTGCGGGATCGGACCGGCGCCCGGCCTGATCCGCGAGCGCTGGGAGACGAGGATCAGTGCAGCGCTCGCCGAGGCGAAGCTGCACAAGCCGCCGCATCAGCACTATCCCTGGCACGGCAAGCGTGGCGTGCACTCCGAGCACCTCGGTCACCTGCTCACGGAAATGCAGTTCGTGCCGCGCGCCTATCCTGGTGCGACATGGTAGCGAGCGCACGTCCCGAGGGCGTCGACGGGCGTGAGCGGCGCATCTGGCGCGCGCTCGAGGCGGTGGCCGATCCGGAGATCCCGGTGGTGAACATCGTCGAGCTCGGCATCGTGCGCCGGGTGAGTACCGGGACGGACGGGCGGCTTCGCGTCGGGATCACGCCGACCTACTCGGGATGTCCGGCTACGGAAGTCATTACCCGCTCGATCCGCGACGCGCTCGATCAGAACGGCTTTGCGGACGTCATGCTCGAGACGGTGCTCTGGCCGCCGTGGTCGAGCGAGTGGCTGAGTGAGTCGGGGCGGCGCAAGCTCGAGGCGTTCGGCATTGCCGTCGAGCGCGCCGCACCGGTGCAGGTGGCCTGTCCGCGCTGCGCCAGTCATCAGGTCGAGCGCATCAGCGAATTCGGCTCCACGCCCTGCAAGGCCCATTACCGCTGTCGCGATTGCCTCGAACCGTTCGATACCTTCAAGTGTCTCTGATATGTTGAAATTTCATTCGCTGCGCGTCGCCGAGGTGCGGCCCGAGGCCGAGGAGGCCATCGCCCTGACGCTCGAGGTTCCGGCGGAACTCGCCGCCGAGTATCGCGGCAGCGCCGGGCAGCACCTCGTGCTGCGTCTCGAGGCCGATGGCGAAGAGCTGCGCCGGACCTACTCGTTCACCAATGCGCCCGGAGAGCGGTACCTGCGCCTGATGGTGCGTCTGCAACCGCAGGGGCGCGTCTCCGCGCTGCTCGGGCGGCTTCAGTCCGGTGCGCAGATCGAGGTGCTGCCGCCGAATGGCAGCTTCACCCCGCATGCGGCCGCGATCGGTGCGGGCCTGCGGGTGGCGTTCGCCGCTGGCAGTGGCATCACGCCGGTGCTTTCGGTGACCCGCGCAGTGCTGGCTGCCGGCGGGGCCATGATGGTGTTCTACGGCAACCGCAGTGCCGCCCGCACGATGGGGCTCGAGGCGCTGCAGGCGCTGAAGGACCAGTACCCCGAGCGGCTCGCGCTGCACTTCATCATGAGTCGCGAGCCGCAGGAGGTGGCGCTCTACAACGGGCGGCTGGATGGCGCGAAGGTGCGCGATCTCGCCGGTGCGTTCTTCGATCCTCCCGCGGTCACGGAGTACTTCGTGTGCGGGCCCGGCGACATGGACGACGAGGTGTGCGGGGCGCTGGTACAACTCGGCGTCGCGCGTGAGCGGATTCGTGTCGAGCACTTCACCCCCGCCAACGATGGTACCGGCGCCGCGGCGCTCGCCGTTGCCGCGGAGCCTCCGCCGCCAGCGGCGCAGAGCGCAGGGGCGGGCGAGGGAATGGCCGACGTCACGGTGCTCATCGACGGGCGGCGGCGCATGTTCCGCATGGCGATCGACGGAGAGTCGGTACTCGACGCCGCGGAGCGCGCCGGTCTCGATCTGCCATTCTCCTGCCGCTCCGGCGTGTGCTCGACGTGTCGGACCAAAGTCGTGCGCGGCAAGGTGCGCATGGCGGAGAACTATGCGCTGGAGGACTGGGAGCTCGAGCAGGGCTACGTGCTCGCCTGCCAGTCGAAGTGCCTCACAAGCGAGCTGGAACTCGATTACGACGAGAAATGAGCCGGGCGGGTCGCCACCGGTGAGGATGTCATGAACTACCAGACCATTGCCTACAACGTAACCGACGGCGTGGCGCGCTTGACGCTGAACCGTCCGGAGCGACTGAACAGTTTCAACGCGCAGATGCACGAGGAAGTTCGCCATGCGCTCGCGGCGCTCGAGTCCGACGACACGGCGCGCGTGCTGGTGCTCACCGGTGCGGGACGCGGGTTTTGTGCCGGGCAGGATCTGTCCGATCGCACCGTCGCGCCGGGGACGGAGCGGGCGGATCTCGGCGCGTCGATCGAGCGCCATTACAAACCCCTGATCCTCGCGCTGCGCAGCCTGGCGATTCCGGTACTCGCGGCGGTGAACGGAGTCGCCGCCGGCGCCGGTGCCAACATCGCGCTCGCCTGCGACCTGGTGGTCGCGACGCGCTCGGCGAGTTTCGTGCAGGCCTTTGCGCGCATCGGACTGCTGCCGGACTCCGGCGGCACCTGGTTCCTGCCGCGCCTGGTGGGTCCGGCGCGCGCGCTCGGACTGGCGCTGCTCGGGGAGAAGTTGCCGGCGAACCAGGCGGCCGAGTGGGGACTGATCTGGCGCTGTGTCGATGACGAGGATTTCGCCGCCGAGATCGACTCGCTGGCGGCGGCACTCGCCGCAGCGCCGACGCTGGCCCTGCGGCGCATCAAGCAGGCCGTCCATGCCGCCTGGCACAACACCCTCGAACAGCAGCTCGACCTGGAGCGCGATGCGCAGCGCGAGCTCGGATACAGCGCCGATTACGCCGAGGGCGTCGCGGCATTCATGGCCAAGCGCGAACCGCGCTTCACGGGTCGATAACGCTGACGGGTGAGAGTTCAGATGCAACTTCAAAGCTACAGTGCGGGCCGCTGGGTGAGCGGCTCAGGTCAGGCCACCCTGCTGCGCGATGCGAGCACCGGAGAAGTGATTGCGACTGCCACGAGCGAGGGGCTGGACTTCGCCGCGATGCTCGAGCATGCGCGTTCCGTCGGAGGTACGAACCTGCGCCGTCTGACGTTCCATGAGCGCGCGGCCATTCTGAAGGCGCTCGCGAAGCATCTGAATGAGAAGAAGGATGAGCTGTACCGGCTCTCCTACGCCACAGGGGCGACCAAGTCGGACTCGTGGATCGACATCGACGGGGGCATCGGGACGCTGTTCGTGTACGCCAGCAAGGGCATGAAGGAACTGCCGGACAGCCGCGTGTACGTCGACGGACCGGTCGAGCCGCTCGCCAAGAGCGGCGGTTTCCTCGGGCAGCACATCTACGTGTCCCTCGAGGGCGCGGCGATCCACATCAATGCGTTCAATTTCCCGGTCTGGGGCATGCTCGAGAAGCTCGCCCCGGCGTTTCTCGCCGGCGTACCGGCGATCGTCAAGCCGGCGACTGCGACGGCCTACCTCACTGAACTCGCGTTCCGGCAGATCATCGATTCGGGCCTGCTGCCCGAGGGGGCCGTGCAGCTGATCTGCGGCGGCGTCGGCGACCTGTTCGAACACCTGACCTGCCAGGACGTGATCGCGTTCACCGGATCAGCCTCCACCGCCCGCAAACTGCGCATGCATCCGCGCGTCGTGGACCAGGCGGTGCGCTTCACGGCCGAGACCGATTCGCTCAACTCCTGCATTCTGGCGCCGGATGCGGTGGCCGGGACCGCGGAATTCGATCTGTTCGTGCGCGAAGTGGTTCGCGAGATGACCGTCAAAGCCGGCCAGAAGTGCACCGCCATCCGCAAAGCCATCGTGCCGGCGAGTCAGACCGCGGCAGTGCTGGACGCACTGCGCGCAGCACTCGCGAAGGTCGTGATCGGTAATCCGCGCGAGGAATCGGTGCGCATGGGGCCGGTGGCCTCCCTGGCGCAGCGTCGCGAGGTGCTCGAGCAGCTCGCGCGCCTCGAGCGTGAAGCGGATGTCGTCTTCGGGGGCGAGAAGCTCGCGCCGGCGGGCGCGGATGCCGAGCGGGGCGCATTCCTCACCCCGACGCTGCTGCACTGCCGGGACATCGCCAGCGCCCGCGCGGTGCACGAAGTCGAGGCGTTCGGTCCGGTGAGCACGGTGGTCCCGTACGAAGGCATCGATCAGGCCATTGCCCTGGCGCGTCGCGGCGCAGGCAGTCTCGTCGGTTCGGTGTTCAGCGCCGATGACTCGATCGCCGCGCAACTGGTGTTGGGGCTCGCGCCATTCCACGGCCGCATTCTCGTCGTCAATCGTCACTGTGCGAAGGAGTCGACGGGACATGGCTCCCCGCTGCCTCACCTGGTGCACGGCGGTCCAGGTCGTGCCGGCGGTGGTGAGGAGATGGGCGGCATCCGCGGCGTGCTGCACTACATGCAGCGCACTGCGGTGCAGGGGACGCCCGATGTGCTGACGGCGGTCACCGGCCGGTGGGTGAAGGGCTCGCAGGAGCTCGATCCCGGTACGCATCCGTTCCGTAAGCCGTTCGGTGCGCTGCGCATCGGCGATACGTTCCGCTCCGGGGAGCGCGAAGTGACGCTCGAGGACATCGAGCGGTTCGCGGCACTCTCAGGGGATTATTTCTATGCGCACATGGACGAAGCAGCCGCACGGCGCAACCCGATCTTCGGCGGGCGCGTCGCACACGGGTATTTCCTGATTTCGGCGGCGGCCGGTTTGTTCGTCGATCCGCCGCTCGGTCCGGTGCTCGCCAACTACGGCATCGACGGCCTGCGTTTCACCCAGCCGGTCAAGCCGGGCGACCGCATCCGCGTCCGCCTCACCTGCAAGGAGAAATCGTTGCGCATCGGTCAGGGGTACGGCGAAGTGCGCTGGGATACGCAGATCACCAACCAGAACGGGGACACCGTTGCCCAGTACGACGTGCTCACCATGGTGAGTGAGCACGAGCTGCCGGACAGCCCGGCGAGCTGAGCAGCGCACAAGCGGCGCAGCCGGACGGACGGGCCGGCTGGCCGGGACGCTGCCGTTGCAGGCACGGACCCCTGAGGCGGGTGCGCGGCGATCGCCGACCCGAGGCTCATGCGGTACGCGAGTGGTCGGTCGAGTCCGACTCTGCTAACTTGACGGCGTAGACGGTTCACACGCACCGTTCGCCGGCGCCGCGCTCGAGCGTATCGTATCCCTGAGCACGGACGGGAGCGGATGAACCGGAATGATCCACGCACGGGAGGGGCCGCTCATCAATACGATCGGGTATCTGGCGTCAACCTGGATCATTCCGGCGGTGCTCGCCATTACGCTGCACGAAGCCGCTCATGGTTACGTCGCGAAGCGCTTCGGGGACGACACCGCGTGGACGCTGGGGCGGGTAACCTTCAACCCGCTCAAGCACATCGATCCCTTCGGCACGATCATCCTTCCGGGCCTGCTGCTGCTCGCGCACGCGCCGTTCCTGTTCGGCTATGCCAAGCCGGTTCCCGTCCAGTTCGGGCGCCTGCGCAATCCGCGCCGTGACATGGTGTGGGTCGCCGCCGCGGGACCGGGCATGAACCTGCTCATGGCCACGATCGCCGCGTTGCTTTTGCACACCGTGGGATGGCTGCCGCCGGTTGCGGGCCGGTGGCTGCTCGAGAATCTCATCCATGCGATCGAGCTCAACGTGATACTCGCCGTGTTCAACCTGATTCCACTGCCGCCGCTCGATGGCGGGCGGGTCGCCGTCGGCCTGCTGCCGGACGCGCTGGCCGTGCCGCTGGCCCGGCTCGAGCGCTACGGTATGCTCATCGTGATCGGGATGCTGCTCGTGCTGCCGGTCGTGACCGAGCGTCTGGGTCTGCACGTCGACCTGTTCGGCGAACTCGTCGGTCGCCCGACGCAGGCCGTGATCCGCGCCATCCTGTTCCTCACCGGGGTGCGCTGAGGCGTAGAGCGCGCGGCGCGTCTCTTTGCGAATCGGTCAGCGTACGCTCGGCCCACCGAAGGGTGGGGTATCGGCGGCCTGCGCTTGCGGGGGAGCGAAGCCCGAGCCGGCCGCACGCGGCCGGCTCGAGCCGCATGCCGATCAGCCGCGCGGGCCGGTCGTCTCGGTCGCGTTCTGCATGTCCGCCGGTGCAGGTCCCCGTTCTCCGGCGCCGCGCGCAAGTCGTGCGGCAATCTCGGCGACGTGACGTCCCTGGAAGTGCGCGCCGGCAAGCTCGTTCTCGCTCGGCTGGCGCGATCCGTCACCGCCGGCGAGCGTCGAGGCACCGTACGGGCTGCCGCCGGTGATCTCGTCCATGCGGGTCAGCCCCGCAAATGCGTACGGCAGCCCGACGATGACCATGCCG
>JAKADE010000065.1 GCA_021820785.1 Pseudomonadota bacterium | reverse complement strand
TCCGATCTGATCCTCGCCGACCTGCTCAACGATGCGGACGTGCGTCGCGGCCTCGCCGAACAGGGCATCGAGCTGCCCGAGCACACCGTAGTGCTCGCCGGACTGCACGACACCGTGACCGACACCGTGGAGCTGTTTGAACCGCCGTCCCTCCCCCCGGGCCATGCGACCGATCTGGCACGGCTGCGCGAGACGCTGCGGCGCGCGGGCGCGCAGGTGCGGCGCGAGCGAGCCGCAGACCTCGGCCTGGCGCATCTGATCGGGCAGGACACGGCCTTGCTGCGCCGCCTGGAGCGGCGCACGCGCGACTGGTCCGAAGTCCGGCCCGAGTGGGGTCTGGCGGGCAATGCCGCGTTCATTCTCGCGCCGCGCGAGCGAACCCGCGGCATCGACCTCGAGGGCCGGGCATTCCTCCACGAGTACCGCCCGGAGGAGGATCCCGACGGCGCGCTGCTCGAGCAGCTGCTCGCCGGTCCGCTGGTCGTGGCGCACTGGATCAACCTGCAGTATTACGGCTCGACCGTCGATCCGGAACGCTTCGGCAGCGGCAACAAGGTGCTGCACAACGTGCTCGGCGGGCGCATCGGCGTCCTCGAAGGACACAGTGGAGACCTGCGCATCGGACTGGCCCGCCAGTCGGTGCACGACGGCACCGACTGGCGGCACGCGCCGCTGCGCCTGACGGCGCTCATCGACGCGCCGCGCGAGCGGATTGAGCGGGTCGTGCGGCGCCTGCCCGACGTGCAGCAGCTGCTCGAGAACGAGTGGCTGCACCTGTACCGCCTGCACGAACAGGGCCCCGAGCGCCTGTTCGTGCCGCAGCGCGCGCAGGACGGTGCCGCGGCGCCGGCACGCCCACAGTCTTCGGGGGCACCCGCGTGATCCGCACTTCCGCGTCCGCACCCTTTCCCGGCAGCGAGTCGCCCGAGTGGCCGCGCCCCTCGCTCGCGGCGCTCGAAGCCGAGGCGATCTACATCCTGCGCGAGGCGATCGCCGAGGCGCGCGCTCCGGTGCTGCTGTTCTCCGGGGGCAAGGACTCCACGGTGCTCGCTCACCTGGCGTGCCGGGCGTTCCATCCGTCGCGTCCACCGGTGCCGCTGCTGCACATCGATTCGACCTGGGAATTCCACGAGCTGCTCGAGTTCCGCGACCGCTTCGCCCGCCGTTACGGTTTCGACCTGCGCGTTGCGCACAACGAGGCCGGACGCGCCGCCGGCATCAACCCGTTCGAACACGGCGACCGCTACACGACCGTCATGCGCACCGACGCGCTGAAGAGCGCGCTCGACGCCGGTCGCTACGACATCATCCTCGGCGGCGCCCGGCGCGACGAGGAGCGCTCGCGCGCCAAGGAGCGCATCGTGTCGGTGCGCGGCCCGCAGCACACGTGGGAGCCGCGCCGCCAGCGCCCGGAGCTGTGGAACCTGTTCAACTTCCGGCTCGGCATGCAGGAGACGGCCCGCGTCTTCCCGCTGTCGAACTGGACGGAGCTCGACGTGCTCGCCTATGCCCTGGCGCACGACGTCGAGCTCGCACCGCTGTATCTGGCGCGCCCGCGCCCCGTGCTCGAGCGCGACGGCCAGCTCATCGTCGTCGACGAGCCACAGCGCATGCCGTTCGGACCCGGCGAGATCCTCGAGGAGCGCCGGGTGCGCTTTCGCACCCTCGGCTGCTGGCCGGTGACCGCAGCGGAGGAGTCGGACGCCGAGACGCTCGAGGCCGTCGTGGCACAGACCCTGCATTCACGCCGCTCCGAGCGCAGCGGCCGCCTCGGCGATCGTGACGCCGGCGGCTCGCTCGAGCAGCAGAAACGCGACGGCTATTTCTGATATCCCGTGAGGAGAACATGCCATGGCCCCCTCCAATGCCGACATCGATCTGATCAGCGCCGAGCGGCGCATTCACCGGGCGCTCGCGCACCCGGCCTTGAGCGAGTGGTTGAAAGACGCGCTGCGTTCGGCGCTCGGGCGCGACCCGCTCGCCGTCGCCAACGACGTGGAGCTGCTCGGTCACCTGCTGCGCACCTGGACGGAGGCGCACCTGGCCCGCGAAGTCTATCCGGCGCCCCCCGCAGGGGTGCACGGGGCCACGTCCCAGATGTCACGGGCATAGCCGCGGATCGCCCGGTCGCTGGAGAACACCCCGCTCGCCGCAACGTTGCGGATCGCCCGCCTCACCCACACCGCACGGGCGCCGTAGGTCGCCGCGACCTCGGCGTGCGTGCGGGTGTAGGCGGTCAGATCCGCCAGGTGCATGTAGTAATCGCCGTGCTTCAGCAGCGCATCGAGGATCGGCGTGAACACGCCGCACTCCGCGGCGCTGAAGTGATCCTGCGCGATCAGCTCGAGCGCCGCGCGGGTCTGCGGTTCGTGTTCATAGTGCCAGTGCGGGTCGTAGCGGCTGCGTCCGGCGGCGACTTGCGCGGCGGTGAGACCGAACAGAAAGAAGTTCTCCTCGCCGGCCGCAGCGGCCATCTCGATCGTGGCCCCGTCGCGCGTGCCGACGGTGAGCGCGCCGTTCATCATGAACTTCATGTTGCTCGTGCCGCTCGCTTCGTAACCTGCGGTCGAGATCTGCTCGGAGACGTCGCTTGCCGGAATCAACCGCTCGGCGAGCGTCACGCCGTAATCGGGCAGGAACACGACCTTCAGCCGGCCCCGGACCGCAGGGTCGGCGTCGATGACAGACGCGACGTTGTTGATCAGCTTGATGATCAGTTTCGCCAACGCATAGGCCGGTGCGGCCTTGCCGGCGAACAGGAACGTGCGCGAGGGCTCCTCGGGCGCCGTCCAGCCGTTGCGCAGGCGGTCGTAGAGCACGATGATGTGCAGCACGTTGAGCAGTTGGCGCTTGTACTCGTGAATGCGCTTGATCTGGCAATCGAAGATCGAGTCCGGATCGAGCGTCAGGCCGCCGGTGCGCTGCAGCCACTGCACGAAGCGCACCTTGGCGGCACGCCTGGCCTGCCAGAAGCGCTCCCGGAACGCCGCATCCCCGGCGAGCGGCTCGAGCGCCCGGAGCTGCTCGAGTGACCCGATCCAGCCCGGTCCGATCGCCGCGCTGATCAGGCTCGAGAGCTCGGGATTGGCCGCGAGCAGCCAGCGGCGCGGCGTCACGCCGTTGGTCTCGTTGCCGAAGCGCTGCGGAAACATCGCCGCAAAGTCCCCGAGCGTGCGCGTGCGCAGCAGCTCGCTGTGGATCTGCGACACCCCGTTGGTGTGGTGCGAACCGAGCACCGCGAGGTGCGCCATGCGCACCGCCTTGCGCGGCTGCTCCTCGATCAGGCTCATCCGCTGCACCCGCGCCTCGTCGCCCGGATGGCGGGCGCGGACGTCCTCGAGAAAGCGCCGGTTGATCTCGTAGATGATCTCGAGCTGACGCGGCAGCGCCCGCTCGAACAGGTCGGTCGGCCAGCGCTCGAGCGCCTCGGGCAGCAGCGTGTGGTTGGTGTACGCCAGGGTACGTACCGTGAGGTCCCAGGACTGCTCCCAGCCGAGGTGCGCCTCGTCGAGCAGGATGCGCATCAGCTCCGCCACCGCCATCGCCGGATGGGTATCGTTCAGCTGGATCGCGACCTGATCGGGCAAGGCGCTCCAGTCCTCGTGCGTGCGCCGGAAGCGGCGCACGATGTCCGCGAGCGATGAGGAGACGAGAAAATATTCCTGCAGGAAACGCAGGTGCCGGCCCGCCGAGGTCACATCGTCCGGATACAGCACGCGCGTGAGGTTTTCGGCGAGGATCTTGTCGTGCACGGCGCCGAAGAAATCCCCGTGATTGAACTCATCGAGATCGAAGTAATCCGGTGAGTTCGCCGCCCAGAGGCGCAGCGTATTGACCCGGCGCGTGCCGAAGCCGACCACCGGACGGTCGTACGGCACGGCCCGCAGCGTTGCACCGCGCTGCTCGGAGAGCACGGCGGCGCCCTCCTCGAAGCGCAGCCCGCAGTGGATGTGCGTCTCGAGCGCCGCCTCGGGCCGCACGATTTCCCAGGGATCCTGCCGGCGCAGCCAGTTGTCGGGGTGCTCGACCTGCCAGCCGTTGACCAGCGTCTGGCGGAAGATGCCGTACTCGTAGCGCAGTCCGTAGCCCATCGCCTGGATCCCGAGCGTCGTCATCGAATCGAGGAAGCACGCCGCGAGCCGCCCGAGGCCGCCGTTGCCGAGCCCCGCATCCGGCTCACACTCGCACACCGCCTCGAAATCGATGTGGCGCGCGGCGAGCACGGCGCGCACCTGCGGCTCGAGTTCGAGCGTGGCCAGCATGCACTTCAGCGAGCGGCCGAGCAGGTACTCCATGGAAAGGTAGTAGACCTGCTTGGCGCCGCTCGCGAGACACTCGCGCGTACTTTCCAGCCAGCGCTCGGCGATCTGCTCGCGCAGCGCCGCCGCGATCGCCTCGAAGCGATCCCGATCACTGGCCGCCTCCGGCGTGACGAGCTGATCGAACTGCAGGTGACGGTCGAATGACTCGCCGAGCTGACGGTCGTCCATACCTGCGCTACGGTAGACGCCCCGGCACGGCACGTCCACCCTGCGGCCGGTGCGAACCGTTGCGGCGTGTACGGATGGTTCGGCGCGTCGGATCCGCTCAGACTGATCGACCATCCATCGCAGTGGCGCGCTTCGCCCGGCGCGGCGCGGCAGCTTCGCTTGACCGCGCCGCGCGCACTGCCTCAGGCTATACCGATGATGAGCCCCATCCCTTCCGGACCCGAGCATCACGGTGCCCGCCGGCACTCCCTGCAACTGCTCGTGCTGTCGCTGTTGCTGGTGTTCGCGGCCGCGGCCGTCGGGGCCATCGCCTCGATCGATGCCGCGGGGTTCTATGCCCGGCTGGTTCGCCCGGCGTGGGCGCCGCCGGGATGGCTGTTCGGCCCGGTCTGGAGCGTCCTGTATGGACTGATGGCGCTCGCGCTGTGGCGGGTCTGGCGGGTGCGGCCGGCGAAGTCCCGCCCGGTACGGCTCTTCTTTGCCCAGCTCGCCGTCAATGCGGCTTGGTCATGGCTGTTCTTCCGGCTGCACCTCGGCGCGGCGTCCTTCGTCTGGATCGTGCTGCTCGCGGTGCTGCTCGCCATCACGGTGGCCGCGTTCTGGCGCGTCAGCCGCGTGGCCGGCGCACTGCTGCTGCCCTACCTGGGCTGGGTATTGTTTGCCTGCGCGCTCGCCGGGGCAGTCTGGCGCGCCAATCCCGCCGCGCTCGGCTGAGCCGGCGCCGGTCCCGGCAAGCCGCGGCGCGCGCCAGCCGACCGTATAACGCTCCAGGTGCAGCCGCACCGCCTCACGATACCCCTCGGCGCTGGTCACCGTCGCGCCGCCGGTCAACACCAGGATGTAGTCTCCGCGGCGCGTGCGGCTGATGCGGCGCACGTGATTGAAATTGACCAGACACGAGCGGCTGACCCGCAGCAGCGGCTGGCTGCACAGCGCCTGCTGCGCGGCGCGCAGGGTCGCCCGCAGGATGTGGGCCTCGGCTCCGACATTGACCTTGACGTAGTTGCGTTCGGCGCAGGCGGCCTCGATCTGCTCGGCGTCGAGGACTTGCCGCTCGCTTCCGGTGCCCACGACCAGCCGCGGCCGCCGCGCCACGCGTGCTGCACGAGCCCGCTGCAGGTGCTCCAGCGCCGCCTCCAGAGCCTCCTGGCGCGCCGCACTGCGCTCGGCCCTGAGGCGCCAGCGGACGCGTTCGACGGTGTCGTGGAAGCGTGAGGCGTCGAAGGGCTTCAACAGGTAGTCGGCGGCAAAGAGGTCAAACGCCTCCGGCGCGTAGCGCACGTGCGCCGTGACGAAGACCACGACCGGCGGCCGGGACATCTCGAGCGAACGCACCAGCGTCATGCCATCGAGGGTGTCCATCTCGATGTCGAGAAAGAGCGCATCCGGACGGGTGCTCTCCACGGCCGGCAGGGCGGATCGCCCGTCGGCATACTCCCCGAGGATCTGCACATCCGGCTCCGCTGCACAATACTCGCGCAGCAGCCGCCGGCTGGACGCCTCGTCATCCACGATCATCGCGGTCAGCATCGATCGCTCCTCCCTACAGGTCCGGCGCTGCGCACTCCGCGCCGAGCAGCGGCAGATGGATCTCCGTCGTCCACTCGCCCTGCTGCTGCGCCGCCGAGCGCATCGTCGCCCGCTCACCGAAATGCAGCGCGAGCCGATGGCGCACGTTCCGCAGCCCGATCCCCTCGGAACGCTCCGCAGTGCGCGGCGCCACGGTGTTGATGACCCGCAGCGTCAGTTCGTCCCCGGCGGCGGCGACCTCGACACGGATCGATACCGCCCCGCGGTGTCCGCGCAGACCATGCACGACGGCATTCTCGACGAGCGGCTGCAGGATCAGACTCGGCACCCACACGCCCGTCCATCCGGCGGACGCGGGCACGTTCGGGCACAGCCGCTCCGCGAAGCGCTGCTGCTGCAGCGACAGGTACTGCTGCGCGAAGTGCAGTTCCGCCTCGAGCGGCCAGAATTCCCGTTCGCTCGCATTGAGCAGCTCGCGCAGCACCTCGCCCAGCCTCGCCACCAGCGCCCGGGCGGCCGGCGGGTCCCAGCCGATCTGACCCTGCAGGGTGTGCAGCAGATTCAGCAGCGAGTGCGGCGAGAGCTGGTTGCGCAGCGCCGCCAGACGTGCGGCCGAGAGCGCCCGGCGCAGCGATGCCGCCTGCAGGTCTCGTGCGCGCAGCGCCCGGCCCATCTGACATGCGCACAGCAGTGCGAGCGCGAAGGCATAGGCAAGCAGGAAGCGCGTGAGGCTCGAGAGCCACAGGCTCCCCTCCAGTTCCGCGGCACGCGAGAACGAGGCGACGGCGACATGCGGAGCGGCGGCAACGTCGCCGGTGAGCAGCTCCCCGAGCAGCAGGCTCGGGGCGGCCAGGGCCGAAAATCCCAGACCGAGAGCGACCTGCGCGGGCACCCGCCGGGCATAGGGCCGCCAGCCCAGGTGCTGCGAGCCCCACAGGCAGCCGAGCAGCGCCGGGTAGAGCAGCAGGTGCGCGAGCAGCTGCGGGCCCCAGGGTGCGAATACGGTTTTCAGGCGCATCGCCGAGAGCGCGGCCTGAGTGCTCGTGGTCTGCAGGAGGTCCACACCGGTGACGTACGCCCAGAACACGGTCACCAGCACGAACGGCATGCGCACGCGGCACGTCACCTCATGCGTCCCGTTGCGGGCCGCACTTGCCCCCTGATCCGCATCGGCCCTCCCTCACGCAGCGCGCCCGGACCCCGGCCGTCACCAACACCGCCGGGGGGGCTGGGACGAAATCGTCGATGGCAGGGACGAACTCGTTGAACCGCCCATTCCCGAAGGCTCGCTCAAAGTGTCTCATATCTTCATGGCCCCGGAAAAACCCGAACCGCCGGCGCCCGGCGCGGCCCTGGCTGCGCCGGGCGCGCAGCACCCGACGCCGTCCGGTTCCGTCGCGTGCGACACCGCCAAGACAACGACTGCGTCAGGACGCCCCGTGCGCCCGCGGCGCCGATCCCCCGTCCGCTTTCTTGTCCCACACAACGACAGAAGAGGCTGCCATGAATGGAAAATTGACCGTGGTCGGCACCGGAATGACCGCAATCAGTCAGCTCACCCGTGAGGCGGAGTACTGCCTGTTCACCGCCGACAAGGTGTTCTACCTGCTGACCGACCCGCATACCGAAGGCTATGTGAAGCAGCTCAACGCGTCGGCCGAGTGCCTCAAACGCCATTACGAGCACGGCACCGGGAAACCCAGGCTCTGGGCCTACCAGGACATGGTCGAGACGCTGCTCGCCCCCGTGCGCCAGGGGCAGACGGTGTGCGCGGCGTTCTACGGCCACCCGGGCGTGTTCGTCTACCCCTCGCACGAGGCGATCGTGCAGGCCCGGCGCGAGGGCCACGAGGCGAGGATGCTGCCCGGGGTTTCGGCCGAGGACATGATGGTGGCCGATCTGGGCATCGACCCGGCGTTGCCGGGGCTGCAGACCTACGAGGCGACCGGTTTCGTGCTGTTGAAACCGGCCATCGATGCGCGCATCCCGCTGGTGCTCTGGCAGATCGGGGTGGTCGGCCTGCTCACGCCCGAGGCACACCCGTCACGCCGCAATCTCGAGGCGCTCACCGAGATCCTGTTGCGCAGCTACCCGAGCGATCACCAGGCGGTGCTGTATCAAGCCTCTGCGTACGAGAACATCGCACCGGTCCTGCATGTGTTCGCGCTGCGCGATCTGGCCCGCCAGGACATCAATGCGCTGAGCACGCTGTACGTGCCCCCCGGGCTGCATGCCGATCCGGATCCCAGCCGCGCCGAGCTGCTCGGCGTACGGCTGGCCGATTTGTCCCTCACGCACCGCAAGGGCGGCGCACGGGTTCCGGGTCAGGCGTACGGGATCACCCACCCGGAGCGGCCCGGCTGGGTCACGGCGGCGCAGGGGAGCGGCGCGGCGAGCGCCGAGCTCGCCGCAGGCTGAATCGCCGCGCCTGCCCGGCGCGCAGGCGCCCGAGCATCAGGAGGATCGATCGGGGCACGGATGCTCTCATTCCCACCACAAGAGGAGATCTGTGATGACCATGCGAACGACTCTGTCCGGCATCGACATCGGCAGCTGCGGTCGAGTGCTGTACCGCGGCGGCCCGACCCACCGGCTGCTGCGCGCCAATGAAACCGCGCGCTCGCCCGAGACGAAAGTCGTCGTGGTGCTCGTGCTCTGAAGGGCCGCGCCCTGGACCGGGTTCCCGCCGGGTGTTCCCCGGGGGCGCCTGCGTCACAAAAAACAGGCTGGGGTGCGCGTCCCGCATCGGACTCCTTTGCGAAGACGCGCATCCCAACCTGAGGGGGGTCGGTCGGCGCTCGGATCTCTCAACGCGGTGCGAACACCGCGACACATCCCTCGCGACAGGCTCCACCGGCTGCACTCGCGGCGATGGGGACGAAAACTTTCCCGCTGCGCGGATCGGCCGCGACGGAATGCGCATCCGGCCCGCTCGGCAGGTTCGCGATCCAGCGGCGCGTACGCGCATTGACCACGCCGAGCACCGGACCGCCGGGATTTTTCACCGCCGCCAGGTAGTACCGGTGCGCGCGTGGATCGGCATAGACCTCATCCGAGCCGCCGACCTGCGCGATGCGGGCGACGATCTTGCCCGTGCGCGCGTTGAGGATCAGCGAATGCGCCGGGAAACCCGCCGCGACGGCGTCGTCGCTGCAGCCGACCAGCAGGTCGGCGTGCGGTCCGAGCGCCAGGCCCGCCGGCATGCAGCGCTGCACGTACATCATCTTCACCAGCCGGCGCGTGCGCGGATTGATGACCGCAACGGCGCCCTCGGTCTTGATGTGATCGAGCACCGGCAGCGACAGATAGAGCAGACCGGTCGCCGGCACGTATGCCGGCTGCTCGGCGCCGTCCGTGGCCGCAGCGAGCGTGACCCGTCCGACCACCTTGCGGCTGCGCGTGGAGATCAGATTGAGGATCGGCGGCCCGTCGTGCTTGGCCACCACGGCGACGAGATGATCACGCGGATCGTAGGTGAGCTCATCCGTGGTCTTGCCCCGCTCGGTGAGGATGCTCGCGACGATCCTGCGGGTCCGTACGTCCACCACTTTGACGGTGCCGGTGTCGCCGTCGCTCGCCCAGAACGTCCCCGTTCCGACCGCCACCGCGCCCTTCGGGCCGTCGGAACCGAAACCGCCGGCGCGGCCCAGGAACCGGTCCGTCGCGGCGTCGATCAGGTCCAGTCCGTGATTCGACTTGTCCGAGAACGCGTAGATTCCGGCCGCATTGACGGCACCGATGTCGAATTTTCTCAGCGGCTGGCCTGGCACCGCGATCTCGCCGATGCGGCGCAGCGGGGCCGTGAGCGACGCTGCAGACGCGGTCGCTGCACCGGCCAGGACGGCCATCGTGGCGGTCAAAACGAACAGCGGGCGTACGCGGCGGTACGCCGGAGAACACAGGATGCGATCGCTCACCGGTCTGTTCTTGCTCGTGATGACGAAGGCGTCCAGTCTCGCAGCCCTTCCTGACAGTCGTATGACACTGCGCCGGCATCGGCCTCGCTTCCCCGCGGGCTTGCGAGGAACGCCGAGCACTGCGCGCGGGTCGAGAGCGTCGAAAGATCTTACAAACCGCCAGCCGCCCTTCGATGCAATAGTTCATACGAAATTGATTTAATTGAATTTTGTTGCGCTGGCATCCTTGTTGCTGTGTATGGGTTGCGTGCCGTCGCCTGAATGTATGCGGGCGAACGGGACACGGAGCGGACGCCGCGCGTCTCGTTCGGTCGGCGCCGCCGGAGCATGCCAGGAAGTCATGATCAGACCTGGGAGTCACGCTCATGTCCGTACTGAACCGCACCCGTCACTGGCTCGCCGCCTGCGCCATGACGCTCCTCGCGGGCGGACTCGCGCACGCGAGCACACTGTCCGCGACATATTTCGAAGTCTCCAGCCACGATCCGAGCTTCAACACCATGTGTTGCGGGACCTACAACAACGAGGTCCTGCCCACCCTCGGCCCCGATGGGTTGCCGCTGTACAACCCTAGCTATTCGGGCATCGCACCGAACTCGGCTGATATTTCTAGCAGTCAGCTGACTTGGTGGAGCCCGTCGCTCAATGCGAACGTCACACAG
>JAKADE010000064.1 GCA_021820785.1 Pseudomonadota bacterium | reverse complement strand
CCATCCCTGCCAGGCGCTGGCGGACTGGAAGACGCTCGATGACCTGGCCGTGGCGCCGACGGGGCGGTTCGTCCTCTCCTGGGCGTATCATCCGCGGCCGCTGCCGCTGGCAGTGCCCGCAGCGGTGCTGCACATGGCGGCCCTGCGCGGCATGGAGGTCGTGGTGCTGCGGCCCGAGGGGTTCGCGCTGCCCGAGCCGATCATGGCCAAGGCGCGCCGTGCCGCAGCCCTCGCCGGCGGATCGGTGCGCGAGAGTGACGATCGGCGCGAGGCGCTCGCCGGCGCGCAGGTCCTCTACGTGAAAGAATGGGCCGCCACCGCGTGCTACGGCGATGCGGCCGAGGATGCACGCCGGCGCGCCGCACTCACCGACTGGTGCGTGCGTGAGGACTGGTTCGAGCCGGCCGCGCGCGACTGCCGTCTGATGCACTGCCTGCCCGTGCGCCGCAACGTCGCGGTCGCCGACGAGGTGCTCGACGGTCCGCGCAGCATCGTGCAGCACGAGGCGTACAATCGCCTCACGGTCCAGATGGCGGTGTTGTACCGCCTGCTCAAGGGGCTGTAACCCAGCCATGTGTTCGTTCGCTTAAGACTCAGGGGCTCCTCACCGCAATGATCATGCAACCCGCCGACCAGGCATTGGCCATCCGTGCACTGAAAAGCGCCGCACCCTACATCCGCATGTACCGCGGCAAGACCTTCGTGGTGAAGGCCGGCGGCGGCGTATTCGGCGATGACGCCTCGACTCGCGTGCTCATCGAGCAGATCGCGATCCTGCATTACTTCGGCGTGCGCGTCGTGTTCGTGCACGGCGGCGGGCCGCAGGTCACCGAGCTGGCACGCGCCCTCGGCGTCAACTCGCGCATGGTCGAAGGCCGCCGGGTCACCGATCGGGAAGCGATCGACGTCACCGCAATGGTGCTCAACGGCACGATCAACACCGGCATCCTCGCCATCTGCCGGGAACTGAACATCGAGGCGGTCGGCGTGAGCGGCGTCGATGCCGGCCTGATCCGCGCGCACCGCCGCCCGCCGGTGCGTCTGGCCTCGAGCGGCGAGATCCTCGATTATGGTTTCGTCGGTGACATCGACGCCGTCGATCCGACCGTGCTCAGCAAGCTGCTCGACAATGGCCTGATGCCGGTCGTGAGCCCGCTGTCGGCCGACGACGACGGCGTTCTGCTCAACGTCAACGCCGATACGGTGGCCGCGGCAATCGCCGCGGCGCTCGATGCCGAGAAGCTGATTCTGTGCACCGGCGCGCCGGGCATCCTCGCGAATCTCGAGGATCCGGGTTCGCTCATTTCCTACACGGACCTCGAAGGGCTCGCCCGGTTGCGCGAGGATGGGGCGATCGGCGATGGCATGCTGCCGAAAGCCACGGCTATCGAGGCGGCGATCCGCGGCGGCGTGCGTCGCGTGCACGTGGTGTCCTACCAGGCGCCCGAAGG
Source organism: Pseudomonadota bacterium (assembly GCA_021820785.1). Next base: position 9,179 of record JAKADE010000064.1, on the reverse strand, counting down.
CATCCTCGGCGAGGTGTTCACCAACGAGGGGACCGGGACGCTGATCGTCGAGGACATCGATGCGCTGACGCCGGCTGAACAGAGCAGCGCAGGAGCGTAGGCATGACCCGGCTGTGGGACAAGGGTGCGCCGCTCGATGAGCGCGTGCTGCGCTACACCGCCGGGGAGGACTACGGACTCGATGAGCGCCTGGTGGCCTATGACGTGCGCGCCTCGATCGCACACGCCGAGATGCTCGCCGCGCAGGGTCTGCTCGGGGCCGATGATCTGCACGCCATCCGTACCGCCCTGACCGCGCTCGCCGCCGAGCACGAACGCGGGCTGTGGCACATCGAGCTGGCCGACGAAGACGGTCAGACCGCGCTCGAGCGCCGTCTGACCGAACGGATCGGGCCGGCCGGCGGCCGGGTCCATCTGGGACGTTCGCGCAACGATCAGGTGCTGACGGCGCTCCGGCTGTATCTGCGCGACGCGGTCGAGCGGCTGCACGCCGGCACCGTCGTCGTTGCCGAGGGCCTCGAGCGCCTCGGCGCGCGCGAGCACTCCACGGCACTGCCCGGCTACACGCACATGCAGCAGGCCATGCCGAGCTCGGTACCGTTGTGGGCCGGCGGATTCGCCGCGGAAATCCGCGATGACGCGGAAGCGCTGCGCCACGTGCACCGCCGCCTCGCCCGGAGCCCGCTCGGCTCGGCGGCCGGTTACGGAACGCCGGGGCTGCCGCTCGACCGGAACGCTACGCGTGCCGCCCTCGGATTTGCCGAAGTGCACGAACCGGTGACGGCGGTGCAGCTCTCGCGCGGCAAGGCCGAGGCGGAGCTGCTCTTTCACCTCTGCCTGCTGATGCAGGATCTCGGACGACTCGCCGCCGACGTGCTCCTCTTTTATACCCGGGAGTTCGCGTTCATCGACTTGCCCGAGGCCTTCACCACGGGCTCCTCGATCATGCCGCAGAAGCGCAATCCGGACGTGTTCGAACTGATCCGCGGTCGCTCCGCCACCGCCCAGGCCTGCCTCACCGAGGCGCTTGCGGTGTGCGCGAAGCTGCCCTCCGGTTACCAGCGCGACCTGCAGCTGCTGAAATTCCCGCTGTTCCGCGCCATCGACGTAGCCGAGGAAACGCTTGGCATCCTGCCGGCCGCGCTCGAGGCGATGCGGTTCCGGCCGGAGCGGATCGAGCTTGATCCGGCCATCCACGCCGCCGAACAGGCCAACCGCATGGTGGTGCGCGAGGGTATTCCGTTCCGCGAAGCCTACCGGCGCGTCGCGGCAGAACTGAAAGGGTCACGCTGAACCCGGCTCCCGGGGGTGCGGGGTTCACCGGCACAGGGCATCAGCAGGGGAGGGCCAGACCGATGCATGCTGCACAACATCCGGGCGGACCGCGCGTCGGTCATTGGATCGGCGCGGGCGTTCGCGAGGACGGCGAGCGCTTCGGACCGGTTTTCAATCCGGCCACCGGCGAGTGCATCCGCCACGTGCCGCTCGCCGATGCCCGGCTCGTCGATGTCGCAGTGCAGGCCGCGGCGGCTGCGGCGCCCGCCTGGGCCGAGACCCCGCCGGTGCGCCGTGCCCGGGTGCTGAACCGCTTTCTCGCTCTGCTCTACGCGCATCGCGACGCGCTGGCGCGCCTGATCACCGAGGAGCACGGCAAGGTGCTCTCCGATGCCCGGGGCGAGGTGATGCGCGGCATCGAGGTGGTCGAGTTTGCCTGCGGCATCGCACAGCTGCTGAAGGGCGAGTACACCGAACAGGTTGCAACCGGCATCGACAACTGGACGCTGCGCCAGCCGCTCGGCGTGGTGGCCGGCATCACGCCGTTCAACTTCCCGTGCATGGTGCCGTGTTGGATGTTTCCGCTCGCGCTCGCGGCCGGCAATGCCTTCGTGCTCAAGCCGAGCGAGCGGGATCCGTCGGCGGCGCTGCGGATGGCGGAACTGCTCGCCGAGGCCGGCCTGCCCGGGGGGCTGCTGAACGTCGTGCAGGGCGACGGACAGACTGCACAGGCGCTGCTCGAGCATCCGGCCGTCCAGGCCGTGAGTTTCGTCGGCTCCACGCCCGTGGCACGCCAGCTGTATGCGCGCGGCGCGGCGCTCGGCAAGCGCGTCCAGGCACTCGGGGGCGCGAAGAACCACCTGGTGGTGCTGCCGGATGCGGATCTCGAGCTCGCCGTCGAGGGGCTGATCGGGGCCGCATTCGGCTCGGCCGGCGAGCGATGCATGGCGATCAGCGTCGCGGTCCTCGTCGGCGCGTCGGCCGATGCCCTCCTCGAGCGGCTCGCCGAGCGCACCCGCGCCCTGCGGGTCGGCGCCGGCATGGACGAGGGGGTCGACATGGGGCCGGTCATCACCCGTGCTGCGCTCGAGCGCATTCGCGGCGCCATCGACGCAGGCGTGCGCGAAGGGGCACAGCTCCTGGTCGACGGCCGGACCCTGCGGGTGCCGGGCCGCGAACAGGGCTATTTCCTCGGCGGCACGCTCTTCGACCGCGTCCAGCCCCACATGCGCCTGTACCAGGAGGAGATCTTCGGGCCGGTGCTGTGCTGCGTGCGCGCCGCGGATCTCGACGAAGCGATCGCCCTCGTCAATGCGCACCCGCTCGCCAACGGGGTCGCCTGCTATACGCGCAGCGGGGCTGCGGCGCGCGAGTTCGCCCGCCGCATCGAGGTCGGCATGGTCGGCATCAACGTGCCCATCCCGGTGCCCATGGCCTGGCACGGCTTCGGCGGCTGGAAGAACAGTCTGTTTGGCGACATGCATGTCTATGGCGCCGAAGGCGTGCGCTTCTACACCCGTCAGAAGTCGGTCATGCAGCGCTGGCCGCGCGCCGGCGGGGGCGCCGAGTTCGACCTGCCGTCCTCGAGCTGAGCGGCCCGGTCGCGACCGCGGCGCTTGAGGCATAATGAGGCCGTGACCGCCCAGGTTCGATCCGACAGCATGACGCAGCACGCGCTCTCGGACGGCACGTTCCGCGGCGCCGGCGACTCCTTTTATCTGCCGAACTTCTGCGCCTCGCGCGCCGCGGTCGCCGTCGTGGTGATCGTGGAGCTCACCGCCATCGTCCTGTCCATTGCACGCAGCGGCTCGGCCGACTTCTGGTCCGAGCTCGCGCGCAGTTCCCTGTTTCTGCTCTGGGTCGGGCTGGTGTGTGCCGCGCTGCTGTGTGCGCTGCGGCCGGTCCTGGCGCGCCTCGGCGCTGCCCGCGGCTCCGGCGCGGTGCTGGTGCTGCTCACCGCGACGGTGGCCGGGATCTCCTTCGGGGTCGGCGTACTCGGGCACAGCCGGCTGCTCGCGGGCGCCGCTGCGCTCTTCCCGCACCGCATCGCCCCGTTCGTGCTGCGCAACACGGCGATCGGCTTCGTGATCGCCGCCGTTGCGCTGCGCTACTTCTACGTCACGGACCAATGGCGGCGCAACATCGAGCTGCGTGCCGCGGCGCGTGTCCATGCGCTGCAGGCCCGCATCCGTCCGCATTTCCTCTTCAACAGCATGAACACGATCGCGGCGCTGACCCGCTCCTCGCCGCCGCAGGCCGAGCAGGCGGTGCAGGACCTCGCCGACCTGTTCCGCGCCTCCCTCGCCGATCCGCGTCAGACCATCACGCTCGCCGACGAGTTGGAAATCGCGCGCACCTACCAGCGCATCGAGCAGCTGCGGCTCGGCACGCGGCTCGAGGTCATCTGGGAGGTCGAGGCGTTGCCCGGCGACGCGCGCGTACCCGGTCTGCTGCTGCAGCCGTTGCTGGAGAATGCGATCTACCACGGTATCGAGCCGCGCACCGCCGGCGGTGCGGTACACATCCGTGGAGAGCGCTCCGGGGAGTTGATTTCGGTCGTGGTGCGCAACCCGCTCGGCGCGCCTCCCGGAACGCGTCAGGGCAACCATCTGGCGCTGGAGAACATCCGCGAGCGGCTGCTGCTGCTGTATGGCACGCGGGCCCTGGTAAAGGCCGGCGCATTCGGCGAGGAATACATCGTGACGCTGCGTTTCCCGTACGTCGCCGCAGCCGCGGGGACGGTCTGAGGATCGGGGCCATGCTGCGCGTGCTGATCGTCGATGATGAAGCGCCGGCGCGTGCGCGCCTCGGCCAGCTGCTCGCGGAGATCGGCGGTGCCGAGCTGATCGGCGAGGCGACGAGCGGGCCGGAGGCGCTCGAGCAGGCCGTGCGGCTGGCGCCGGATGTGGTGCTGCTCGATGTGCGCATGCCCGGCATGGACGGCCTGGAAACCGCCCGGCATCTGAGCCGGCTCGGCGAGCCGCCTGCGGTCATCTTCACCACCGCGTACGACCAGTATGCCCTCAACGCATTCGAGACCCGGGCGGCGGGCTACCTGCTGAAGCCGGTGCGCAAAGACAAACTCGCCGCCGCGCTCGAGCAGGCGGGGCGTCTGACGCGTGCACAGCTGCAACGCCTGGCGGCGGCCGCCGGCGCCGCCGGCCGCACCCACATCGCGGTGCGCCGGCGTGAGCAACTGCGGCTGATACCGCTCGAGCAGATCCTGTACTTCCAGGCCGACCAGAAGTACACCACTGTGCGCCATGCCGGCGGCGAGGACCTGATCGAAGAATCACTGCGCACCCTGGAGGAGGAGCTCGGCGCGCGTTTCGTGCGCATCCACCGCAATACGCTCGTCAACGCCGCGCACCTCGAGGGCATCGAGCGCAGCGAGGACGGCCGCTACAGCGTGCGGCTCGCCGGCCTCGCGGCGCCGTTGCCGGTGAGCCGCCGTCTCGCCGGCGAGCTGCTCGAGCGCTTCCGGATCTGACCGCGGTCGGGCAGTTGGGGTATCCTCGCGCCATGCGCATCGCGTTCACCAAGATGCACGCGCTCGGCAACGATTTTGCGGTGTTCGATGCGCCGGACGGCCAAGCGCCGCTCGCCGCCGGACAGCTGCGGAGCCTCGCCGACCGCCATACCGGCATCGGCTTCGACCAGGCACTCGTGCTCGAGCCGCCGCGCCGTGCCGCGACCGATGTGTTCTACCGCATCTTCAACGCCGATGGCCGGGAAGTCGAACAATGCGGCAACGGTGCCCGCTGCATTGCCGCGCTGCTCGCGGCCCGCGGTGCTGACCGCTCCGGAGCACTGACGCTCGATAGTCCTGCCGGGCGCATCGAAGCGCGAGTCCACCCCGGCGGACAGGTCTCGGTGAACATGGGTCCGGTGCGGTTCGATCCGGCAGCGCTGCCGTTCGAGGCACCGCGCGAGGCCGATCGGTATCCGCTGGAGGTGGACGGCGAAACGGTGCAGATCGGCGCGGTGTCGATCGGCAACCCCCACGCGGTGCTGACGGTGGAGTCGGCCGAGACCGCCCCGGTCGCCCGTCTCGGGCCGGCCATCGAGCAGCACCAACGCTTTCCCAACCGGGTCAACGTCGGGTTCCTGGAGGTCCGCGACCGCACGCATGTGCGACTGCGGGTCTACGAGCGCGGGGCCGGCGAGACGCTCGCGTGCGGCACGGGCGCGTGCGCCGCAGTCGCCGTCGGGCGCCGCTGGGGCCTGCTCGACCCCGAGGTGCGCGTCAGTGCGCGCGGCGGCGAACTCGCGGTGCGCTGGGGCGGACCGGGAGAGCCGATCTGGCTGAGCGGCCCGGCGCAGTTTGCCTTCCAGGGCCACATCGATTTGTAGGAGCTCCCATATCATGACGACACGCGAAGCGCGCGGCATCGCCGCCGGCGAGATGGACGAGGAGTCCATCGGCGCATACCTGCAGCACAACCCGGATTTCTTCGAGCGGCACCAGGCGGTGCTGCTGCGCCTGCGCCTGCCGCACGCGCGCGGCACATCGACCATCTCGCTGGTCGAGCGGCAGATCGAGGTGATGCGCGAGAAACATGCCGCGATCGAGGGCAAGCTCGCCGAACTGGTGGCTGTGGCCCGCGGCAACGATGCGATCGCGGAGAAGCTGCACCGCTTCACACGCCGCCTGCTGCAGGCGCAGACCCGCGCCGACGCGGTCGCGCGGATTGAGGCGAGCCTGCGCGAGGACTTCGATGCGTTCCACAGCGTGATGCTGCTGATCGGGGAGTATCCCGATCTGGTGCCGCAGCGCTTCGTGCGCGCCGTCGCGAGCGACAACCCGGGTCTGAAGTCCTTCGATACCCTGTTCGCGGCCGGCAAGCCGCGCTGCGGACAGGCGCGCGACTCGCAGCGCGAGCTGCTGTTCGGCCCGGACTCGGCACAGATCGGATCGATCGCGCTGGTGCCGCTCACCGAGAAGAGCGCCCCGCTCGGAGTGCTCGCCCTCGGCAGTCCGGATCGCGACCGCTTCCACCCGGGCATGAGTACCGAGTTCCTCGGCCGCATGGCCGATCTGATCGGCGACGCCCTGACGATGCGCCGCGGCGCCTGAGGCGTGACCGGGCGCCCATGACGCCAGCGGCCCTGCACTGGCTGCAGCAGTTCGAGCGCTACCTCGCAACGGAGCGGCGCTGCTCGCCGCACACGGTGAGCAGCTACCGGCGCGATCTGCAGGCGCTGAGCGCGTACTGCGCGCGCCACGGGCTCGAGGACTGGGCCGGTCTCGACGCGGCGCATGTGCGCACGTTCGCCGCGCGGCTGCACGCCGGCGGCCTGGCGCCGCGCAGCATCCAGCGGCACCTCTCGGCGGTGCGCAGTTTTTACGATTTCCTGCTGCGCGAGGCACAGGTGCAGCGCGAGGGCAGCACTGCCCCGCCCGCCGGGCAGGACCTGCGCGCCCTGCGCGCCAATCCGGCGCGGGGCGTGCGTGCGCCGAAGGCGGCGCGCCGGCTGCCCGTGACGCTCGATGCGGACCAGATGGCGCGGCTGCTCGCCATCACCGAGACGGCGCCGCTCGCGGTCCGTGACCGGGCCATCATGGAGCTGCTGTACTCCTCGGGGTTGCGCCTCGCGGAGCTGACCGCGCTCGATCTGGTGCACGTCGACCTGCCGGACCGCACGGTGCGCGTGCTCGGCAAGGGCCGCAAGGAGCGCGCCGTGCCGCTCGGACGTGTCGCCGCCGAGGCACTCGAGCGTTGGCTGAAGCAGCGCGCGGCCTGGACCACCGGTGCCGAACCGGCGCTGTTCGTCGGGCGCGGCGGGCGGCGGCTCGGGCGGCGCGAGATCCAGAAACGAGTGGCGCTCTGGGCGCGCCGCCAGGGGCTGGCGCAGCACGTGCACCCGCACCTGTTCCGCCATTCCTTCGCCTCGCATCTGCTGGAGTCCGGCGCCGAGCTGCGCGGCGTGCAGGAACTGCTCGGACACGCCGACATCGCCACCACGCAGATCTACACCCACCTTGATTTCCAGCACCTCGCCCGCATTTACGATGCAGCGCATCCGCGGGCGCGGCGCAAGTCCTGACCGGTCTGCCGGCAGCCGACTCCATCTTTCCTCCGGCGATACCGACCGAGTCATGAGCGATTCTAAGACGTTCGATCCCCACGGCACGACCATCCTCGGCGTGCGCCGCAACGGCGTCGTCGCCCTGGGCGGCGACGGCCAGGTGACCCTGGGCAATACCGTCATGAAGGGCAATGCCCGCAAGGTGCGCCGTCTGTACAACGACAAGGTGATTGCCGGATTCGCCGGCGGCACGGCCGACGCGTTCACGCTGTTCGAGCGCTTCGAGGGCAAGCTCGAGAAGTACGGCAACCTCACCCGCGCCGCCATCGAGCTTGCCAAAGACTGGCGCGCCGACCGCTATCTGCGCCGTCTCGAGGCGCTGCTGCTGGTCGGGGACCCGGGCAAGCTGCTGATCATTTCCGGCAACGGCGACGTCATCGAGCCGGAACATGATGCCGCGGCGATCGGCTCCGGCGGTCCGTTCGCGTTCTCCGCGGCGCGGGCGCTGCTGGACTCCTCCGAACTCGGTGCGCGCGACATCGTCGAGCGCTCTCTCGGCATTGCCGCCGACATCTGTATCTACACCAACCGCAACCTGACCATCGAGGAACTGAGGCAGGAGGCCGCCTGAGGCGCGACCGGACAGCCCCATCGCCATGTCATCGCTTACTCCCCGCGAAATCGTACAGGAGCTCGACAAGCACATCGTCGGGCAGGATGCCGCCAAGCGCGCCGTGGCCATCGCGCTGCGCAATCGATGGCGGCGCATGCAGGTCGGCGAGCCGCTCCGTCAGGAGATCACGCCGAAGAACATTCTGATGATCGGCCCCACCGGCGTCGGCAAGACCGAGATCGCCCGCCGCCTGGCGCGCCTCGCGAACGCACCGTTCGTGAAGGTCGAGGCCACCAAGTTCACCGAGGTCGGTTACGTCGGTCGCGACGTCGAGTCCATCGTCAAGGAACTCGCCGACGTCGCCGTCAAGATGACGCGTGAGCAGGAGATGGAGAAGGTGCGTCAGCGCGCCGCGGAAGCCGCCGAGGAGCGCGTGCTCGATGCGCTCCTGCCGAAGCCGCGCATGCTCGGGTTCTCCACGGACGAGCCCGCGCAGCCGCGCGATGCGGAGACGCGCGAGAAATTCCGCCGCATGCTGCGCGCCGGCGAGCTGGCCGAGCGGGAAATCGAGATCGAGCTGCGCGCCGCGCCGATGGGCGTGGAGATCATGGCCCCGCCCGGCATGGAAGAGATGCAGCAGCAGCTGCAGTCGATGTTCCAGAACCTCGGCGGCAACCGGACCCGGAACCGCAAGGTCAAGGTGAGCGAAGCGTTGAAGCTGCTGCTGGAGGAAGAGGCCGGCAAGCTCATCAACGAAGAGGAGTTGAAGATCCGGGCGCTCGCCAACGCCGAGCAGAACGGGATCGTCTTCATCGATGAAATCGACAAGGTGACGCGCCGCCAGGAGACGATGGGTGCGGACGTCTCGCGCGAGGGCGTGCAGCGCGATCTGCTGCCGCTCGTGGAAGGCTCGACGGTGACCACCAAGTACGGACCGATGAAAACGGACCACGTGCTGTTCATCGCCTCGGGCGCCTTCAGTCTCTCCAAGCCCTCGGACCTGATCCCGGAGCTGCAGGGCCGCCTGCCGATCCGCGTGGAACTCGATTCGCTCAAGGTCGGTGATTTCGTGCGTATCCTCACGGAGCCCGACGCATCACTCACTGCGCAGTACGCGGCGCTGATGAATACCGAGGGCGTGGCGGTGAAGTTCACCGCCGACGGCGTGCAGCGGATTGCCGAGATCGCCTTCCAGGTCAACGAGCGCACCGAGAACATCGGCGCGCGGCGCCTGCATACGGTGATGGAGCGGCTGCTGGAG
>JAKADE010000063.1 GCA_021820785.1 Pseudomonadota bacterium | reverse complement strand
CCCTGAATTGAGCGGGAGCCCACCGGCGCGAAGAGTCGGAGGTGCGGCGGACGGTACGCGGCTCCCTTTTTTTGTCGACGGGGTGGCGTCTCGAACGTCTTCACGCCGCATCTTCATATCACGGTGCAGGCGCGGCTGCACAATGGGGTCAGACAGCGTGAGATTGCGCGGATGACCAGCGTGCGTCACAAAGCAGTCCGCCGTATCGGGCGTGCTAAGCGCTGCGGAGTTTCCGTGGCGAAACCGATCGGCCGGTGCTCAATCTGGCGTCGCGCTGATCTCTGCCGCAAGTGTTCGGCGCACGCGCCGTGTCTGTGTGCTGGGCGGCCAGTCGGCATCCTCTGTACCCACCACCCAGGCCGCGGCGCTCCAGGATCGAATCCAAGCGCCACCTTGACGGCTGAGACAGCTCCTTGCGCGGGCCCGGGGAGGGCGGCAGGTCGATAAAAGCGAGTGCCCCTGATCGGATGTCCTCCGGACCAGGGGCACAGCCGCGAACGCAAATGCCTAGAAATTCACCGTCGTGGTCTGATTGGCCGTCACGTTTGCACTCTGGCCCGTGGCCGGGATGAATGCAACGGTGTTCGAGCCGGTACTGGATGTGCTCGTACAAGCGACGGCGACCGTATAGGTGCCCGCAAGCAGGAACGGCTGATCGTAAGTGTAGCTGCCGGTGGCCGACAGGGTGATCTGCGGTTCCACCACCGGTGTCAGACTGCTCGAGGGGGTCACGCTTCCGGAAAAGATGTACACCTGGGCATTCGGGAGCGGACCGCCGCCCGTCGAAGCGCCCGCGAGGCATGCTGTATTGCTCTGCAGAGTTGACAGCGCCACCGTACCGCTGATCGTGCCGGCCTGGACGTTGTTGATGAGCCGCAGCGCCGGTGTCAGGATGTACTCTTGTGTGCCGCCGCTCACAGTCTGTCCTGGCGGAGCGGTTATTGACTGCTGCAGCATGAAATCAATGGTGAAATCGGCCACCTGATTGGCGGTCATGGTGAATCCCTGGACAAGCTTCAGTCCCGTCTGCGCGCCACTCGGAATCACCAGAGGATACTGGGCGCCATTGATCTCGATGTATGAATTTGCCACCGTGCCGTTCGAAGACACGTTCAGCAACAGGCGAATCCAGTCGTAATTGCCCGCCGGGACGGCAGTATTGCTGAGCAGCGAGGCTTCATTTCCGTTCTGCTCCTGCAGCAAATCGATCGTCTTCGGCGAGCTGAAATTGATGGTGACCGCCTTGCCTCCTCCGCTTGGCTGTAGTTCCACGCCGGTGAAAGAGACCACGACTGCGCTCGCGGAGGCGACCGGACCGTCCGTAATGCCGAGGTTCATCGTCGCGGACGACGTGCCGCCACCGCCACCGCCACCGCAAGCAGTCAGAAGGGGACCGGCGACGCAGCCCACAGCGATCAAGCGCACCCACTTCCCGGGAGAGGCACCACGACACGAGGACTTCATATCAATTCTCCACTCACAGATTGAGAACACGATCTTGACTTCAGCGCACGCCCGCGGCATGTCACGTTCGTGCAGCCGCGGCGCCGCTCCGGCGCATCATTCCTGGCGTTTGCGCGTCATTCAGAGTCACTCATCCGGCTAGCCATCGTCATGCCGACACACGCGCGACGTCTTGCGCTGTAGTGGCGACTGCCACTCTGCATTCGCGCTTGCAGCTCGGAGTCGCATCCCGTCGGATACGGGCGACACGACCGCCTCAGATAGTGTGTATTCGCAATGGCTCGCGGCAAATTGTGACCCACGTCTCAGTTCCGCCCTGCGCACCCATCACGGTGACTCGATTCTCCGCGGCGCAACGACTCCAGAAGTTCCTCTTGAGGGCAGGAGTTTCCGCATCGTGCCTGAACCAGAAGTGAACGCGTCCGGGCGGCCTCCTTTGGTGCGAGCCTTGCGCAGAGGAGTTCTTTCAATTTCATGGCATTCCGTGTTGGGCTCGTCAAGCCGAGCGGCCTCTTTTTCGGACAACAGCCTGGGCGCAATGGCGGTGACGCGGGTCTGTTCACCCTGGAGTATTGCGCCGCGACTGAAGCGGCTCCTGTCAGCTCAAGCTGTGCGTGAACCGCCTGGGTCTTCCGGGGAGTCCCGGTTTGGGGGGCACCCCGTCGGCGTAGCGACCTGAGTTGGGTTCTACGCGACGCGCTCGAGCACCCGGTTGCGGACATGGATGAAGAGTTTCGGCGGCAATGCACCGTGCACAGTCGTCGTGTCGTCGCGTCCGAACGCGGCACGCAGGCGGAGTCCTGGTCTCGAGAATTCATCTGCCTCGGTGATCACGATCCAGGAACGCTCGGAATCGACGTCCAAACGCTGTCGGGTCGCGGGCAGGATTTCGATGGCATCTTCCGGTCGCTGCGGTTGGCGTGGCGTGAAGGGGGCGATGACTTCCTGCTCCCCGTCGCCGTCCTTAACCGGTACGAGGCTGGCGCAGCGCGGGACTCTGTTTCCCTGTGCGCTCCCTTCCAGAAATAGGCGTAGTGAATGACGAAGCCCGGGTACGGAACCGGAAACCTTGCGGCGGCGAATCTTTGAACTCGCCATCGCGGCCGGCGAACGTGCCCGGTACACCGGCTTCCCGAACTGCACCGAGCTGGTGATCAGATACCTCGCCGACGGTGATTCCCCTGCGACCACGCCGTGGGAGCCGCTGGATTTTCTCAGCCGAGATCAGCACCGTCTGCAGGCGGCCGCGCGTGGCGAGGGCAACCGGATCCTTCAGCGCCTCGTCCTGGTACAGCCCGCTGTGTTGCCGGAAATCGGCTGGGTCACCGTGATGATCGGTTCAGGCTGCAGGGCCATGAACTCCTGCAATCATTGCACTGCATAGAAACGACACAGGTCATGCAATTTAAGATGTAGAGCCGAGGAGGGAGCCAGAATCGGCGGGTGCGCTCGTGGACATGACCGAACTCCCCCCGGGGTGCAGGGCACGAGAAACGTGCGCCGGGCATGGAAAAGGGCATTCCGTGGATCCGCGATCCGGACATAGGAGTTCGAGGATTGCTTCGCGTTAAGGTGGGTTATGCCAAGAGTGTGCCGTGGCATTGCGCACGTCCCGCCCACTGCGCGAGATGATCCGCGTTCCGGTGCGCATGGCGCTTCACCATGCGCTCCACTTCCCATCCGCCGCGTCCCGTAAGGCAAAGAGCGGCGTCCCGCGCTGGACGTGCAAGGTTGCCCGTATGTACCTGAAAGCGTGGAACCTGAAGTCGTTGATACCGGCGCCCTTCAGCGCTTGGTATCAGGCTTTCGTGCTCGCCTGATCCATCGGCCTGCCCCGGTTACGGGAGCTTCCCGTGACGCACCCGATTGAGCGCGATGCCATCTGCCGGCGCCGCCGTGCCCCCCGCGAGATCATCGCTGCAAGCGTGTCCGAGCCCATCAAGAAGCGTGGGCGGTCGGTCGTTCCAGAGGGGGGCGGACCTCCCTACGCGGAGCACGATCCGTCCTCATTCCAGCGTTCGCGTACCGGGATCGCGTTGTGATCGGGGCGTTGCGAAGAGCCATGCCAGCGCCTCTGCATCCCCGCCCGCCGGCATGGCTCCGTCTTCCCTCCAGGATGGCCCCGCTCCGGAGGGGCTGCCCGCGTCGGCTCCCGTCAATCGGGATCAGGTCGTAGGCGATATCCACTTCTCTCCGGAGGAGCGCAGTTTCCCTCCGGACCGGAGCGAGCTAAATGCCCGCATACCAGGCGTACCCCTGGTCCTCCCAATAGCCGCCGTGGCCCTGCCCGAAGGGCCTGTAGCTGGATACCAGCTGAATATGCATCACGTACTTGGCCATCTTGTAGCCGAGCTGCCGGCCCAATCGCAGGCGCAGCGGGGCGCCATAGGCCATCGGCAATGTCTCACCGTTCAGCGCATAGGCGAGCAGCGTCTGAGGATGCGCCGCAGTGCGCATATCGATGCTCTCGTAATAGTAATCGCTGCCGTCGTCCATCGGGTCGGCACAGAAGAACATCACATATCGGGCCTGAGGTTTCGGAATGACCCGCGCCAGCACGTCGCGCAGCAGAGGGCCGGTCCACTGTCCGATGCAGCTCCACCCCTCGACGCAGTCGTGGCGGGTAATCTGCGTCTGGGCCGGCATCGAGCGGATGTCATCCAGAGAGAATTCCTTGGGACGCTCCACGAGGCCATCGACGCGCAGGCGCCAATCCCGGAAGCCGTTCTTGGCCAACGCCTGATATGCAGCATTGTCCGGGCTGGTGGTGCCATTCGCCCTGAACACGGGTGCGATGTCGGCGCGCGTGAACTCTGGGGCCCGCGCGTCCCGCGCAACCAGTACGCGTTGGGCCGCGCGCGTCAACCATTGCGCGGAGCCGAGTACGCTCTGGGTCTGCGGCAAGTTCGACAGCCGGTCGCAGCCACCGAGCAGCAGCGTTCCGGCACCGGCGCCGAGGCCCAGAATCAGCCGTCTTCGGCGCACGCTGATGATTTCACTCATGATGGGATTCCGTCGCGGGAGAGGAAGCCTCGATGGCGTAGCGCCCGGTGATCATCGAGCGAATGTTGTTCCACAGGCCCGAGGCAATCACCATCGCAATGTGCACGACAAAAAAGCCAAGCAGCGTCATGGCGCATATGAAGTGGATCGTGCGCGCGCTCTGGCGGCCGTCGAAAAGCGAGAGGAGCCAAGGAAATCCGGCATCAATCGTGGGCGACATCGTCAGGCCCGTGAGGACGATTACCGGGCCGACGATGAAGATCACGAACAGGTAGGCGAGCTTCTGGAGTCCGTTATAGCGGCGAGCCTCGTCGCCCTTCGGAAAGCGAAAGCGTACGTGCTCGACGAAAGTATGACCGAGACGACGCCAGTCGGAATCGGTCAGCCAGAGGTCTCGCCGCAGATGGCCGGATATCAGTCCGAAAAGTACATAGAGCGAGGCATTGATGACCAGAATCCACGCGAAGAACAGATGCCACAGTCTGCCCATCGCGAGCCAGGTGTCGCTCGGGAGCGTCGCCCAACGCGGAAACCCTCGCTCGGTGTAATTGCCGTCGCCGCCCCTGGACCAGCCGAACAGCCCGGTAGTGACAAACGTATGTGAGCCAACCGTCGTCACGCCCCAAGTATGTCCATGGTTGTCCTGCATCGCGAACATGCCGAGCAGCGGATGCGAAAAATGGGACGTCTGCCCCCAGTAGAGATCCGGGCGGGCATTGAAGATTTGCAGCCCGCTCATGAGCATGATGGTCAAGGTGATGAAGTTCACCCAATGCAGAATCCGCACCGCCACGGTGTGTCGATAAATGAGGAGCTTGCGCCCCGTGCCCCGGCCGGGAGAGAGCTCAGTCCCGGCTGCTTGCTCGCGTGGGACTACGACTGAATCGGACTCAGGCTCGACACTCACTGTGCTTCCCCAAACAGACCGTTGAACAGGGCACCAGGCGACTCACGCGCGTGCATCATCAGCCCTGCTTGATGCGGTGGCGTCGCACGCCGTGCTTCAGGGCATGACGCATCATCACGTATTACGTCATGCCGTGTGCGAACGCAGGCGCTGCGAGATGAACGGCAAGCACAACGACAGCGTCGAACCCCAGACGGCGGTTGAACATGGATTGAGAATCTCCTCAGAGTGACAATGGACCTCAGGATAGTCTCGTAGTGACACTCATTCGTTACCGCAGGGCGAAAAGTTACAGCGGTCTGCACGCACTGCCTCCCCCCGTTTTACTGATCGATCGGATCGCAACGATGCGCGGCGGCGTCCCCGTCGGTCTGTTCGTTTTAGGGCGTTTTACCTAAAATAATTCTTCAACGGGCGGCGCGCAAGCCTCTTCGCCTTGCAGGGTAGCGTGGTGCGACCCCCGTCGAGTCGACCAGACCGGGATCTTGAGTCCGGTCCCCGAACTCTTCTGGACACGTGGCTTTGAGGCTTCTTCGAGCCGAGAGCTGGTGGAGTTCATCGGGCTCAAGGCGGCGAATCTCTGCTACGCCTGCGGTGACAAGCGGAAGCGCCATGGGCAGAGTCTGGAGGGGCGCGCCATGACGCTCCCGGCTGGTGGGGCCGCATTGCCTCACGAAAAACGTTACCGGCTGTAGTCGTAGTCTTACGTGAAATGCTACCGACCAATGGCGTCGCACCAGATCCCGCTTGGCCAAGGACTCTTGCCCTCTGAAGCCTCGGGCGCGCCTCGCGCACTGCGGCCCACGAGGCGACCGGAAAGCGATCGAGAGGAGGAGTTCAGCAACATGGATGATGAGGCACTCGGTAACAGAATTACCTGAGGGAACGCGGAGGCTGGATGGTCCTCAGAAAGCGTCATCGAAGGCGATTCCAACATACTGTTGTTTATTTCTGTGGGGTACACGCAGCTCCCGAGTTGACCCGAGGTGGGTGTGAATGCCGCCCGGGTTCACCATGAGAAACCACGGCGCCAATGCGGCTGACCGCTTGGGGCTGCATCGAGCCTGCGGGTCATGTGATCCGGCCGGGCCGGGGCCCTGCGTTTCGCGCTCCGGAATGTCGCTGCGCAATCTCTGGTGCACCAATGCCATGCGCGATCGCGATCCATGGCGCCATGTTTCCCTGAAAGTCGCGAGTTAATTCTTAATGAGTGTCTCGTGTAGGTGATCGGTCGAATGGATTCCTCAGATTTTCCGAAATTTGCGGTATGCATGACATCCTGCAGCAGAAGCCTCGGCATTGCTGGTTCATAGTGTGACGGAGGCACTCTGGAGCAGAATCCGGCAGCGGCATCATGCCGGAACTTACGGAAATTCTGCCGCCCGGGAAGGCTCTCCTGACATATTGCCGAACGCGCCGGGGGCGCGTGGTGCAAGTGCGCGAGAGTCTTGGCGTGGCACATGGAGCAACACGTGACCCCTGCATTACTGCCGATCGCCATCGGAGCTGGATTCACCGCGCTATTGGCGGGGCTCATCCCGAAGCGCCAGTCCCGGCCTCGCAAGCGCCGGCCGCGTCCGGGCGCAGGCGGCCCGTTTCTGGACCTCTCTGATCCGGGGGATCAACTAGAGGCGGTGGAATCCGCCGTGTTGCGGCCGAAGAAGCCGGTCAACCGGGAGGCTGCGGCAGTGTTGAGGCAGCTCGAACATCTCGTGAAGACCCGCACGGCTCACCACTACCGTGTATTCGCCGAAGTATCGCTGGGTGCGTTTGTGGCCACGGGGGGTTCTGAAGGTCAGACGCATGCGGGATGGTTGGCGTGGATGGCGATCAACAGCAAGCGAGTGGACTTCCTGATCGTCGACACGTTCGGTCATCCTGCCGCTGCCGTGGAGTACCACGGCAGCGGCCATCATCTCGAGGGCGGTCGCGCTGCGGCACGCGATGCGGTCAAGCGGCGAGCACTGGAGAAAGCCGGTATCGAGCTGGTCGAGATTCAGGCGCGGTACGACGCAAGGCAGTCTCGGTGGATGGTTGAGCATGCCCTGGAGCGGTACGAGAAGCGCGCGAGCGACTCCGGTGTGGCGTCCGTAACATCGTAGCGACGGCATTCCGTTGGGGCGGTATCAGGAGTCGATATTGTCCGTGATGCAGGGCTCGGGCGCGAAACCGTATCGTTCAGGCAGCCCCGCTGCCATATTCAGAGCACAGGGTGAGATTCCTTCGCAGACTGTCTGACGTTGCGGTTGTCCTCGGGGTCATGAACGGCGGTTCGTCTGCTGCGAGGGTGCAAGGCCGCACAGACGCTGTGCCGTTCAGGTGGGTGCGTGGACGCTTTCCGCCGAACGTAAACTGGGGAGGAACGGGCGCTTGCGGGCAGCCCCGGTGCGCTGCGGCTTCGCGCGACATCCGGGTATCTGTTTTGTGTGGCGATATACCGAGGGGTGTGCGCTCGAGCACTCCGGTGCCTCTGGAAACTCCGGCCACAATCCGCTGGAATAACCGCCGGGCTTCCGGGAGACTGAGGGATGCGATTCATTCATACGGCGGACTGGCAGCTCGGCTTGAAGCTGCGCTACGTGAGTCCGGAGCGGGCCGCACAGTTGCGGTTGCTGCGGTTTCAGACCGTGCGCGCCATCGGCGCCCTCGCACGGGAATTGCGCGCCGACGCGGTCCTCGTCGCCGGCGATGTGCTGGATGACAATGCGCTCGGCCGCGATGCGCTGCAGCAGACCTCCGACGCACTCACCAGCTTCGGGGAGATCCCGGTCGGGTTGCTGCCGGGAAATCACGACGCAGCGACCGACGACGGTGCCCTGCGCCGGCTCGAGCTGCCCCGGAATGTCCGTCTCCTGGTCACGCGAGAGCCGTTGCAGTTCGGTGAGGCTCTGATCTACCCCTGTCCCCTGTATCGTCGGCACGAAACCGAAGACCCGACGGGGTGGCTGCCGGAGCGGGCTGATGGTGAGGGCATCCGGATCGCGGTCGCGCACGGCGGCGTCATCAATTTCTCCAGCGATACCGAGAGCACCGTACCGAACCTCATCGATGCGGAGCGGGTGATCGCGAAGGGATTTGATTACCTGGCGCTCGGGGACTGGCACGGAACGTTCCGCTACAACGCGCGAGCGTGGTACCCCGGCGCCCCGGAACCGACCCGATTCAAGGAGCTGGACCCCGGGGCGGTCCTGGTGGTGGACATCGACGGACCAGGCAGCGAACCGCGCGTGCAGCGGCGTCAAGTCGCCCAGACGCATTGGCTGACCCTGGATCGCGAGATCACTGAAGATGCACAGGTCCACGAACTGCGCGCGGAACTCGAAGCACTGTCCGATCGCTCCCAGACCCTGGTGCATCTGCACGTACGGGGCACAGTTTCGATGGCGGCGCGGGATGCGCTCGATGCGCTCGTTGAGGAGTACGGCGAGCGGCTCGCCTACCTCGATGCCGATCTCGACGCTCTCGTCGCGCAGCCCCGCCAGGAGGACCTGGCGGCCCTGACTGGCGAGGGGTTCATGGCGGCGGGTGTCGAGCGCCTGCAGTCCGGAACGGACGTGGCCGATGCGGATGCCCTGCAGCTGCTCTACCGGCTGCAGCGGGAGGCTTCCGATGCGATTGCTTGAAGTCGAGACTCGTCACTGGCGAGGACTCACGCGCATCCTCGCGCCCCTCTCGCCCCGGCTCAATCTCGTGCTCGGCCCCAATGAAGCGGGCAAGAGCCGGCTGTTCCAGGCGATTCAGTTCGCGCTGTTCGAGTCGCACAAGGGCGCGGCGCAGCACAAGCAGCGGCTGCAGAGCTGGAGCACCTCGGAGGCGCCATCGGTGCGGCTCGTGTTCGAGGTCGAGGGCCGTCAGTACGAACTGCAGAAGCAGTTCCTCAAGGCCGCATCGGCTCAGCTCGCTGGCGGTGGCGCGACGCGGCGCGCCGAGGAGGCCGAAGACGAGCTGCGCCGCCTGCTGGGCACCCGGGCGAGCGGCTCGCGCGCGCCGCATGCCGACGAACTGGGGATCTGGCCGCTGTTGATGGTCGCCCAGGGGACGTCGCGGCGCGGGACGAGTGAAGATCTCAACGAAGACGGTCGGGCTCGGCTCCAGGAGCGGCTGTCGGCGGAAATTGGCGTGGCGGCGATCTCGGCGAGGGGCCAGCAGCTGATGAGCCGCATCCACGAGGTCTACGAGCGCTACTACACCCCGACCGGCCAGGACACGACGCTGCTGCGCAATGCGCGCAAGGCATACGCGGAAGCCGAGGCCGCACAGCAAGCCGCCCAGAAAACACACGAGGCTCGCGAGCAGACCGCCGCCGAACTGCAGGGCGCGCGAGAGGAATTGGCCTCGCTCTCGGGCCGACTGGAGACGGCCAGGCACGAGGCGGCCGCGGCGCAAGAGCGCGCCACGGCCGCGCGCCGTGCGGCGACGCAATTAGCCGCCGCGGAGGGAGCACTCAAGACCGCGATCGTGACGGCGAGCAGTGCCGAGCACGACCTGAAAGCACGGCAGCAGGCCGATGAGACCCTCCGGCGGCTGGCCACAGAGTTCGCCGAGCTGGATGCGCGCCTGGAAGGTCTGATGTCTCACCAGCAAATGCTCGAAGCGGACGCAGAGTCTGCGGTTCGACGCGTGTCAGTCGCGGAACAATCGCTCAGAGCGGCCAGTCTCTCCCTGGAGCAGGCGCGGCGGGAAGCGCGCCGCGGTGAATTGAACGAGCGGCGCCGCGAGCTGCAGGAAAAGGTCTCGGAGCTCGAGCGCATCGATCGGGAGCTGCTGGAGGCGCAGCAGCTGCGAGCCTGCGAGCCTGACGTTCGCGAGGAGACGCTCGGGCAATTGCAGCGCCTCGAGGCGTCGGCGCGCACGGCGGAGGCTCACCTGCACGGTGCTGCAGTCAGCGTAGTGGTGACGCTGAAGCAGGCCGCACACGTCGACGGAACCGCGCATCCCTCCGGGACACGGCTGACATTCGATGTGGTCGAGAACCGGACGGTCCAACTCGGCGATCTGGCTGCCATCGAGGTTCGCCCCGGCCGCGGGACGCTCGATGCGCTGCGCGACGTGAAGGCCAAGGCCGATGCCGAACTCGCGGACGCACTGTCCCGTTTGGGTGTCTCAACGGTGGCGCAGGCGCGTGCCGCCGGTGAACGCATCCAGCAGATGACCCGGAAAATTGAACAGCTGACCGCGCAGGCGGGCGCCACGTGGTCCAGGTCACGGGACGCGTTGCGGGAAGAGTTGCTGCGCACCGAGGCGGAGCTGGAGCGGCTCGGGCCGCAGAAACCGGTGACGGGCAGCGCGGAAACGCTGGATGCGGCGCTCGCGGCGGCCGACGATGAGGTTCGGTCCGCGCGCGGCGCGCGCGACTCGGTGAATGCCGAACTGACCAGCATCCGTGCGCAGATCGC
>JAKADE010000062.1 GCA_021820785.1 Pseudomonadota bacterium | reverse complement strand
CGCCTCCGGGGTCGTGCGATCCAGCGTCACCTCGACATACACCAGCAACCCGAGCCCGAGCCGTCTCGCATTCAGGTGCGCGAAATAGCCGTTGATGAACCCGGCCGCCTCGAGGCGCCGAACGCGCTCGAGCGTGGGCGTGACCGTCAAATTCACTTCGCGGGCGAGTTGGGACACCGGAACGCGACCATCCTGCTGCAGCCGCACCAGCAGCTTGCGGTCGATCCGATCCAGTGCACCAAACCCCGTGGAGGCCGCCTTTTGTCTCATACCCAGTCAATTTTACTTCTAATGACGCCAAAATATAAAAATATCCTCTGCCTGTGCGGATAGCATGAGCACAATCCTCTAGTCACTGTTCGCCGCACCCCATGAATGCCGTACCCGCGCCCGAGGCGCATCCCCAGGACCGCACCGATCTGCAGGCGCTGCGCGAGCGCATGCGCGAGGCCACGCTGCGCCCGGAATCGCCCGCCGTCGAGGCGCTCAGCGCCGAGCTGCTCACCGTTGCCGAACCGCTCGCCGCGGCGCGCGAGCAGGCGATGCGCTGGGTCGGCGCCGCCCGCACCGAAGCGCGCGCCGGCTCGCTGGTCGAGTCCCTGCTCGGCCAGTTCGCGCTCGACAGCGCCGAGGGCAAGGCGCTGATGAGTCTCGCCGAGGCGCTGCTGCGCACCCCGGATGACGTGAGTGCCGACCGACTCATCGCCGAGCGCCTGCGGGCGCTGCGCTCCGGCGGCACGGACGCGAACCTCAAGGTGCGCCTCGGCCTGGCGCTGCTGCGCACGGCCGGACGGGTGTTGCCGGATGCGTACGCACTGCTCACCGAGAATCCCGCGCCCCGTCATCTGCTCGCGCCGACGACCCGGCGCGTCATGCGCCGCGCGATGCGCCTGATGGGCCATGCGTTCATCGTCGGGGAGTCCATCGAGGCGGCGCTGGCGCGTGGCGCGAAACACCCCGAGCTCGCACTGTGCTCCTTCGACATGCTCGGCGAGGGAGCGCGGACCGACGCGGATGCCGAGCGGTACTTCCAGGCGTACCACGACGCCATCGAAGCACTCGGCCGTCAACCGGCCGGAGCCGTGCACGCGCGCTCGGGCATTTCCGTGAAGCTCTCGGCGCTCGAGCCACGCTACCAACTCATGCAGCGACCGCGCGTGCTCGAGCAGCTGGTACCGCGCGTCATGGCGCTGACGCGTGCGGCCTGTCGCGCCGGCATCGGCCTGACCCTCGATGCGGAGGAGGCCGACCGGCTCGACCTGTCGCTCGACGTCATCGAAGCGGTGGCGCGCGACCCCGAGACCCGCCACTGGGAGGGACTCGGCCTCGCCGTACAGGCGTACGGCCGGCGCGCGCCGCTCGTCATCGACTGGGTCGCCGCGCTGGCGCGCTCGAGCGGCCGGCGCATGAGTACGCGGCTGGTCAAGGGCGCCTACTGGGACGCGGAGATCAAACGCGCGCAGGAGCGGGGGCTGGCGAGTTTCCCGGTCTATACGACCAAGTCCTTCACGGATGCCAGCTACCTGGTGTGCGTGCGGCGCTTGTTCGCCGCGCAGGACGTCATTTACCCGCAGTTCGCCACGCACAACGCGCTCACCGTCGCGGCCGTGGCGGCGCTCGCCCCGCCCGGCGCGGTGTACGAATACCAGCGCCTGCACGGCATGGGTCAGGCGCTGTACTCGGTGGTGCGCGCCGAGCGGCCGCAACTGCCCCCGGTGCGCGTCTACGCCCCGGTCGGCACCCACCAGGACCTGCTGCCCTACCTGGTGCGCCGCCTACTCGAAAATGGCGCCAACACCTCCTTCGTCCACCATTTCCTCAACAAACGCATTCCCGTGGAGCACGTCGTGGGACAGATCCTTCCCGAAGTCAGTCAGCGCCCCTCCGCCGTGCGCGAGCCGCCGCAGCTGTACGGCGCGCGTGCCAACTCCCGCGGCGCGGACCTCGGCAACCCGGCAGAGCTCGCCGCGCTGCTCGCGGCACTGAAGAGCGCACACGGACAACGCTACTCGGGCGGACCGCTGCTCGCCGCCGGCCCCGGTGCTCCGGCCGCCACGCCCGTGCGCTCGCCGATTGACGGTGAGGTGGTCGGTCTCACGCGCGATGCCACCGAGACGGAAATCGTTGCCTCCATGGAGGCCGCAGCGCAGGCCCAGCCCGCCTGGGACCAGACACCCGCCGATGAGCGCGCCGCCTGCCTGGAGCGCGCCGCGGATCTGCTCGAGCAGCGGCGCGACGCGTTCCTGCACCTGCTGGTGCGCGAGGCAGGCAAGACGCTGCCCGACGCTCTGGCCGAGGTCCGCGAGGCCGCAGACTTCTGCCGTTATTACGCCGGCGAGGGCCGCAAGCTGTTCGGCGCCGCGCAGCGGCTGCCCGGCCCGGTCGGGGAGCGCAATGAGCTGTGGATGCAGGGCCGCGGCGTGTTCGCCTGCATCAGCCCGTGGAACTTCCCGCTCGCGATCTTCACCGGCCAGGTGGTCGCCGCGCTCATGGCCGGCAACAGCGTGCTCGCCAAGCCTGCACCCAACACCCCGCTGATCGCGCACGCCATGGTGAGCCTGCTGCACGAGGCGCGCGTGCCGCGCGCCGTGGTGCAGCTGACCACTGCCGACGGACCGCCGTTCAGCCGCGCGGCACTGACGCACCCGGCACTCGCCGGCGTCGCCTTCACCGGCTCGACCGCCACGGCCGCCACCATCAACCGTACCCTCGCGGCGCGCGACGGGGCGATCTTGCCGCTCATCGCCGAGACCGGCGGCGTCAACGCCATGATCGTCGATGCCACGGCATTGCCGGAACAGGTGGTCGATGATGTGATCACCTCGGCCTTCACCAGCGCCGGACAGCGCTGCTCGGCGCTGCGCATGCTGTACCTGCAGGAGGAACTCGCCGAGCGCACGATCGAGATGCTGATCGGCGCAATGCGCTGCCTCAAGATCGGCGACCCGGCGGATCCGGCCACGGACGTCGGACCGGTGATCAACGCCGAGGCGCGCGCGCGGCTCGAGCGGCATGCCGAGCGCATGCGCCGCGAGGCGAAGCTGCTGCACGCCTGCCCGATCGAGCAATGCCCCCCGGCCGGACAGTTCTTCGCGCCGCACCTGTTCGAGCTGCGGCAGCTGGACCAGCTGAAGACCGAGGAGTTCGGCCCGATCCTGCACGTCGCGCGCTACCGTGCCGAGGAGCTGCCGCAGGTGCTCGCAGCCGTGCGCGCCACCGGCTTCGGTCTGACGCTCGGGGTGCACAGCCGGCTCGAGACGCTGGCCGAGCACGTGTTCCGCTCACTGCCGGCTGGCAACACCTACGTCAACCGCAACATGATCGGCGCAGTGGTCGGCGTGCAGCCGTTCGGCGGCCAGGGGCTCTCGGGCACCGGCCCGAAGGCCGGCGGTCCGCACTACCTGCAGCGCTTCGCCACCGAGCGGACGCTCACGATCAACACCGCGGCGATCGGCGGGGCCGTCGAGCTGCTCGCCTGACTCAGGCGCGCAGCGCCTCGGCGAGCGCCCCGAGGGTGTCGATCGGTTCGCTGCACACGCTGCCGCGGCAGACGTAAGCCGCGGCAGCGCCGCGTGCAGGTTTCGCGGCGATGGCCGGCGGCAGGTCGGCCGCATCGGCCGCAGCGAGCACCATGCGCCGCGGCGCGTACAGGCGGGACAGCTCGTGCTGCCAGCTGCGCAGGGTTTCCGCGTCGCCGCGCAGGATCACGATCTCCGGCGGATCGAGCAGTTCCTCCAGCGCATTGAGCAGCGTCGCATGCGATTGCGGGTGGTGCGCCAGCGGCGCCCAGCCGGCGCGCACGATGTCCTCGGCGGCCCGCAGGTAGCGCGGCTCACCGAGCAGATACCCCAGCCGCAGCAGCACCCGGGCGGCCACGGCATTGCCCGCGGGCAACGCCTCGTCGGCGAACGTACGCATGCGGTGCAGCAGCGGCTCGTGATCGTCCGAGGTGAAGAAGAACCCGCCCTCGCCGGCAGCGAAATGCGCCAGCACGACGTCCATCAGCTCGCACGCGAAGCGCAGCTCCTGCGGGCGCAGCCGCAGCTGCTGCAGTTCGAGCACTCCGTCGGCGAGAAATACGTAGTCGTCGAGATAGGCATTGAGCCGTGCCCCGCCGCCGCTGGCGGTGGCCGCGAGCCGTCCCTCGTGCCAGAGCGTGCGCTGTGCGAACTGCAGGGCGCGGTCCGCGGATTCCTCCAGGCCCGCACACCCGAGCGCGCGCGCGGCGCGTGCCAGACCCGAGATGGCCAGCCCGTTCCACGCGGTCAGGATCTTCTCGTCGCGCGCCGGTCGCGTACGCCGCTCGCGCACCGCGAGCAGCTTCCCGCGGGCGCGCTCGAGCCGCTCGGCGAGTTGCGCCGGCTCGAGGCCGAGCTCGGTGGCGAGCGGCCCGGCCGCTCGCGCCACGTACAGATGCCAGCGACCCTCGAAATTCGGCGGCTGATCGAGACCGTAGTACGGTGCGAACGCGGCGTATTCCTCGGCCTCGAGCGTGGCGCGTACCTGCTCGCGATCCCAGACGTAGTAACTGCCCTCGTGGCCGTCCGAATCGGCATCGAGACTGGCGTAAAAGCCGCCCTCGGGCGACTGCATCTCCCGGCGCATCCACTCCCCGGTGTCGCGCGCCACCGCGGCATACAACTCATCGCCGCTCGCGGTGTACGCATCGGCGTACACGCCGAGCAGCCAAGCGTTGTCGTAGAGCATCTTCTCGAAGTGCGGAATGTGCCAGCGCTCATCGACCGAGTAGCGGCAGAAGCCGCCGCCGAGCGCATCGTGGATCCCGCCCTCGGCCATGCGCGTGAGCGTCAGCCCCGCCATGTACAGCGCCTTCAGGTCCGGCGGTTCGTGCTGCGCGCTGGCGCGCCAGTGGCGCAGCAGCCGCTCGATCGAGCTCGGATGGGGGAACTTCGGTGCGCCGCCGAAGCCGCCCCAGCGCGCATCGAAGCTGCGCTCGAGCCCCGCGCGCGCCGCCTCGAGCGGCTCGGCGCCGAGCACGAGATCCGCCTGCGCCGCCGGTGGATCGATGCTCGCGAAGGCTGCCTCGAGCGCCGCGCGCTGCCCGTCGAGCGTCTCGCGGTGCGCCGCGTAGTACTGCGCGACGCGCCGCAGCAGATCCGGGAAGCCCGGCAGCCCGTGGCGCGGCTCGGGCGGAAAATACGTGCCGCCGAAGAACGGCAGCCGCTCGGCGGTGAGAAACATCGTCAGCGGCCAGCCGCCCGGTCCGTGCGTGAGCATCTGCTGGGCGATCTGGTAGATCCGGTCGACGTCGGGACGCTCCTCGCGATCGACCTTGATGTTCACGAACTGCTCGTTCAGGAGCGCGGCGGTCGCCTCGTCCTCGAAGCTCTCCGCGGCCAGCACGTGGCACCAGTGACAGGCGGCGTAGCCGATACTCAGGTGCACCGGGCGGTTCAGGTCACGGGCGCGCTGGAACGCCTCCTCCCCCCAGGGATACCAGTCGACCGGGTTGTGCGCGTGCTGGCGCAGGTAGGGGCTCGCCTGGGTGATCAGGCGATTGGTGTAGCGCGGCGTGCCGTCCGCATTCAGGTGTCGGCTGTCCATGAGACTCCCGCGGGTGCACCCGGCGGACCAGTGAGGGGTCGCCAGCATACCGCGCGGCGCGGCGCGGGCACCTGTATACTGCCGCCCCCTTTTGCACCACCCCCCGGCCCTCCCCTTGACCGACACCCTCGCCGATCCGCTGCACGCCCCGTCCGCCACGCTGCGCCTCAAGCGTGGGGAGGAGCGGCGCATCGTGGCCGGGCACCCGTGGGTGTTCAGCAACGAGGTTGCCGACGAGACGCCGCTGCGCGCCTTCGCCCCCGGGGCACACGCCCGGGTCGAGTCGCATCGCGGCCAGTTCCTGGGCCACGCGTACGTCAATCCGCACGCGCTCATCTGCGCACGGATCATGAGCCGCGACCCGGGCCGCCCGATCGATGCATCGCTCATCGAGGCGCGCCTGCGCAGCGCGCTGCGGCTGCGCGAGCGGCTGTACCGCGAGCCGTATTACCGACTGGTCTTTGGCGAGTCCGACGGCCTGCCCGGCCTCGTTCTCGACCGCTTCGGCGACGTGCTGGTCGGCCAGATCGCCACGGTCGGGATGGAGGCGCTGCGCGGCACGCTCGAGGCGGTGGTACGCGAGCAGCTCGCACCGGCGGGACTGTTCTGGAAAAACGACTCCGGTGCGCGGGCGCTCGAGGCCCTGCCGCGCACGGCCGAGACGGCCTTCGGCAGCGTTCCGGAGCAGCTGAGCGTGCGCGAAGCGGGGCTGACGTTCACCACGCCGCTCGCCACCGGACAGAAGACCGGCTGGTTCTACGACCAGTGCGCCAACCGGGCCCGGCTCGCCCGCTATCTGGTGCCCGGGGCGCGGGTGCTGGACGTGTGCGGCTACGTCGGGGCATGGAGCGTGACGGCGCTGGCCGCAGGGGCCTCGAGCGCAGTCTGCGTCGATGCCTCGGAGCATGCGCTGGAGTTCGTCGAGCGCAATGCCCAGGCCAACGGCCTGAGCGTGCAGACGCTGCGCGCGGACGCGTTCGACGCGCTCACGGCATTGCGTGAGCGCGGCGAGCGCTTCGATGTCGTGGTGCTCGATCCGCCGGCCTTCATCAAGCGCAAGAAGGATCTGCCGCGCGGCCAGGCGGCCTACCGCAAGCTCAACCAGCTCGCCCTCGGGGTGCTCGCCGAGGAGGGCCTGCTGGTCTCGTGCTCCTGCTCGTACCATCTGACAGAGGCGGCGCTGCTCGAGACCGTGCAGGCCGCGGCGCGGCACACCGGGCGGGAGGCGCAGGTTCTCGAGGCGGGCGGCCAGTCGCCCGACCATCCGATCCACCCCGCAATCCCCGAGTCCCGCTACCTGAAGGCGTTCTTCTGCCGCATCGACGGCCAGGTCGGCTAAACTGCACCGCCATGATCAAGTACCCCGACATCAATCCGATCGCGTTCCGGCTCGGCCCGCTGAAGGTCCACTGGTACGGAATCATGTATCTGCTCGGCTTCACCGGCGCGTGGGGCATGGCCCGCTACCGCGCCTCGCGTGCCGAGTCGACCTGGAAGGCCGTCGACGTCGATGACCTGATTTTCTACTGCATGCTCGGGGTCATCCTCGGCGGGCGCATCGGCTACGTGCTCTTCTACGGCATGACGTTCTGGACGGCGCACAACCCGTGGTACCCGATCGAGGTATGGGACGGGGGCATGTCCTTCCACGGCGGACTGCTCGGGGTCATCCTCGCGATGACGATCTTCGCGATGCGCCGCAAGCGCAATGCCGCCGATGTATTCGATTTCACCGCGCCGCTGCCGCCGCTCGGCCTGTTCTTCGGGCGGATCGGCAATTTCATCAACGGCGAGCTGTGGGGCAAGCCGACGACCCTGCCGTGGGGCTTTCTCTACCACGGCCAGGTGCTGCAGCCCTCGCAGCTGTACGAGGCCTTCTTCGAAGGCATCGTGCTGCTGACGGTGATGTGGACCTTCACCGCCAAGCCCAAACCGCGTCTGGCGGCCTCGGGGCTGTTCCTGCTGCTGTACGGCCTGTTCCGCTTCCTCGTGGAGTTCGTGCGCCTGCCGGATCCGCAGCTCGGCTACCTTGCCTGGGGCTGGGTGACCATGGGACAGGTGCTCTCCTTCCCCATGATCGTGATCGGCGCCGGTCTGATGATCTACGCCTATCAGGCGCGCAGGACTTCGGGCAACTTCCTCCCCGCCGCCGCGCGCTGAGCCGCGATGCGCCCGTATCTCGACCTGATGCGCCGCATCCTCGAGCGCGGGACGCCGAAGACTGATCGCACCGGCACCGGGACGCTCTCGTGCTTCGGGGAGCAGCTGCGCTTCGACCTGGCGCAAGGGTTCCCCCTGGTCACCACCAAGCGGGTGCACACGCGCTCGGTGATCTGCGAGCTGCTGTGGTTCCTGCGCGGGGACACCAACGTGCGCTGGCTGCGCGAGCAGGGCGTGAGCATCTGGGACGAGTGGGCGGACGAGCACGGCGAGCTCGGCCCGGTGTACGGCAAGCAGTGGCGGGCCTGGACGGCGGCCAACGGGCGCACCATCGACCAGATCAGCGCGGCGATCGAGCTGATCCGGCGCGACCCGGACTCGCGCCGCATCATCGTCAGCGCCTGGAACGTCGCGGACCTGCCGCAGATGCGCCTGATGCCCTGTCACGCACTGTTCCAGTTCTACGTCGCCGCCGGGAAGCTCTCCTGCCAGCTCTACCAGCGCAGCGCCGATGTGTTCCTCGGTGTGCCATTCAACATCGCCAGCTATGCGCTGCTGACCCACATGGTCGCGCAGCAGTGCGACCTCGCCCCCGGGGAGTTCATCTGGACGGGCGGGGACTGCCACCTGTACACCAACCACCTCGAGCAGGCGCGACTGCAACTGACGCGCGAGCCGTTCCCGCCGCCGCAGCTGCGCATCGCGCGCCGGCCACCGAGTCTGTTCGACTACCGGCTCGAGGACTTCGAGTTTCTGAACTATCAACACCACCCGGCCATCGCAGCGCCGGTGGCCGTCTAGGGAGTCTGAGCATGACTGGCAAAACCGCGGCGCGCGGCACGCCTTATTTCAAAGTCCGCCGCTCGCGCGTGCACGGCCGCGGCGCATTCGCGCTGCGGCGCATCCGCAAGGGCACCCGCGTGACCGAGTATCTCGGCGAGCACGTTTCGCACGAGGAGGCGGATCGCCGCTACGAGGACCGCGACGAGCGGGACAACCACACGTTCCTGTTCATCCTCGATTCGCGCACCGTGATCGACGCCGGCGTGGGCGGCAACGACGCCCGCTACATGAACCATTGCTGCGACCCGAACTGCGAGGCGGTGATCGAAGGCAAGCGCGTGTTCATCGAGGCGATCCGCACCATCGAGCCGGGCGAAGAGCTCAACTACGACTACCAGCTCGGACGCTCGCCCGACGATCCGCCGGACGTCGATGAGATCTACGCCTGCCGCTGCGGCGCACCGAACTGCCGCGGCACCATGCTCTGGCCGGCGAAGCGAAAGCCGGCACGGCCCGCACCGGCCGCGGTGCGGGCCGGCGCGAAGACCAAACGTGCGCCGGCGAAGAAGAAGAAGAAGCGCACCGAGCGCGCGAGTGCGGCCAAGAGCCCTCCGCGCCGCGCGGTGCGCAAGACCCGGCGCACTCGAACCACGGCGCGGTGATGCGGTGAGCGCTCACTCGGGGCAAACGCGCGGCTGGACGCTCGCGGCGGTGATCGGGGCCACCGGCATCGTCTACGGCGACATCGGCACCAGTCCGCTCTATGCCCTCGAGGAGACGCTCACCGAGGCCGGGCACTTCGACCATCTGGCCGTGCTCGGCTCACTGTCGTTGATTCTCTGGGCGCTGACCATCTCGGTCACCGTCAAGTACATCACCATCATCATGCGTGCGGACAACGAGGGCGAGGGCGGGATCCTCGCGATGTTCGCCCTGGCGCAACGCAACAGCGTTGCCGGCAGTCTCTGGGCGCGCATCATCGTGAGCCTGGCGCTCGCCGGCACGGCGTTCTTCTTCTGCGATTCGCTGATCACCCCGGCGATCACGGTGCTCAGCGCCGCGGAAGGCCTCGAAGTGCTGAGCCCGGACCTGCAGCACGCCGTGGTGCCGCTCACCCTAGGGGTGATCATCGGCCTGTTCGCCTACCAGCGGCGTGGCACCGCGCGGGTCGGCGCGCTGTTCGGCCCGGTGATGATCGTGTGGTTCCTGGTGCTCGCCGCGACCGGCATCAATGCGATCCGTGCCGATCCAGTGGTGCTCTACGCCATCAACCCGATCTACGGGGTGGAGCTGCTGGTACACCGCCCGGGCGTGGCGCTTGCGGTGATCGGCGCGGTGTTCCTGTGCCTCACCGGCGGGGAAGCGCTGTACGCGGACATGGGCCACTTCGGCAAGGAACCGGTCCGCATCGCGTGGTACTTCCTCATCTGGCCGGCGCTCCTCATCAACTACTTCGGGCAAGGCGCACTGCAGCTCGCCCACGGACACTACATTCCGCTCACGCTGTACTACATGGTCTCCCCGACGGCGCTGCCGTGGATGGTGATCCTGGCGACCGCGGCCAGCGTCATCGCCTCGCAGGCCGTGATTTCCGGAGCGTTCTCGATGGCCCGCCAGGCCGTGCAGCTCGATCTGCTGCCGCGCATCCGCGTGCTGCAGACCTCGGACACCGAGCTCGGACAGATCTACGTGCCGGCGGTCAACTGGCTGGTGTGCGCGGCGGTGATCGCCTTCGTCGTGGGATTCCAGTCCTCGAACGCGCTGTCGGCCGCATACGGCTCGGCGGTCGTCGGCACCATGCTGATCACCACCGTGCTCGGCGCGTTCGTGGCCCTGCAGCAGTGGAACTGGCCGAAGTGGTCGGTCAGCGTGGTGTTTGGACTGTTGTTCGTGGTGGACAGCGTATTTTTCGTCGGCAACATGACCAAGGTGCCGAACGGCGGCTGGATCCCGCTGGCGCTCGCGGTCGTGCTGTTCGGCGTGTTCGTCACGTGGCGCAGCGGGCGGCTCGAGCTGCGCGCGGCGCTGGCGCGCCAGGCGATCCCGCGCAGCGAGCTGCCCAATCTGCTCGCGAGCGTTCACCGGGTCGCCGGCACCGGGGTGTTCCTCGCCAGCACGCCGGACCTCGTGCCCTCGGCGCTGATCCGCAACCTCGAATACAACCGCGTGGTGCACGAGCGGGTGATCATCCTGAACCTGGAAATCATGCGCACGCCACGCCAGGATCCGGCCAACCGCGTGGAGATCGACGAGACGCTGCCCGGGATCTACCTGGTGACGGC
>JAKADE010000061.1 GCA_021820785.1 Pseudomonadota bacterium | reverse complement strand
GTCGGACTCCAGGCCCGCGCGCACGGTGCGGGTCACTTGCGATTTCGGGTCGTTGGACGGGCTCATTCAGCAGGTGCTCTCGAGAAGCGGCGCGAATACGCCGCGAAGTTGTTGGGATTCCTTCAGGAACGCATCGTGGCCGTAGATCGAGGAGATCTCGCACAGGCGCGCCGCATGCAGCCGCGCCACCAGGGCACGCACCTCACTCAGCGGCACGAGCATGTCCTCGCGCACGGCCACGGCAGTGGTCGGCACGCAGATGCGGCCCGCCTCGACGCGGTGCAGATCGATCGATTCCGACAGACACAGGAATGCCTCGGGATGGTGTTCTGCGGCATAGCTCGCGCCGCGCGCGGCCAGATATCGCTCGACGGGCAGGTACGCTCGCCCGTCCTCGAAGACCGGCGGGCCGGCGAAGCGCGCGGCGAACTCCTCGCCACTGCGGTACGTGGACATCGCGAGCGCCCGGGCGAGCGCGAGGGCCTCGGCCGGACGACCGGCCTGAAGTCCAAACCGCACGATGTCGCGCTGCACCGCCCGCCAGGCCGATCCCAGCGGGTGCGGCCGATCCGTGGCGCACAGCACGACCAGCGCACCGACGCGCTCGGGGAAACGCTCGCCGAACGCGAGCGCGACCATGCCGCCGTAGGACCCGCCGGCGATCGCCCGCAGCGCCTTGATGCCGAGATGATCGAGCAGGCGCGCGAGCACTTCGGCCTGGTCATAGGTGGAGATGCTCGGGAATGCCTCGCCGGCGCGCGGGCCGGTGCTCTCCCCGCTGCCGCCGAGGTAATCGAAGCTCAGCACCCGGCAGCGCTCGGTGTCGAGCGGCCGGCCGGGACCGGCGATCTCCGACCACCAGCCCTGGCGGGGCTGCTCGGTGAGGCACACACGCCGATGCGCGGAAATCCCCCCGAGCGCGCAGATCACCGGCGCGCTCGCCGCTCCGGCCAGCCGCCAGGCGATGCGCACATCGGGCAGCCGCCCGCCGTGATGCAGGTGCAGACCGCCGGGCATCTCGAAAATCCCTTCGCGCACGCACTCGCTAGGAGCACCCCGCAAGGGGGACTGCGCCTCGATCGGGCGAACCTCAGCAATCGCATTCATGGATGACTCCGCTGTCCTCTCGTGTCACCGAGCACTCGCGGAGCGACCTGCCAGGGGCCTGGCAGGGGGCTGCGTCCATCCCCGCACCGATGAGGTGCGAAGCCACACAGTTCGCTCATCTGTCGATCCAGTCCGGCCCGTAGTCGGTTCCGGATGCATCGCAGGAGTTGGCACCTTAACAGACTGGTTAGGTCTGGCGGTTGCCCCGGCGTCTAAGGGCCTATCCCTCAGCCGGTCTCGATGAGTTGCGCCGAGTGTAGGAGGAGCGATGCGCCCGGTCAAGCAAACCGGTGCGCCCGGCGCCGCTCAGCGCAGCGCCTGCGGCGGGATGTGGGCGCTGACGACCTGGTCGCTCTGGTGCACCAGGTCCTTGTGCACTTCCGCGACCACGCACCGCTCGAGCTCCATGGGCAGCGTGCGTCGCAGCATGCCGAGGAAGCGCGGATTGGCCATCAGCACGAGCCGCTCGAATTGCCCATGCTGGTGGGCCTGCTCGAGCTGTTCGGCGATGCGTCGGGCGAAGACGACGGCCGCATCACGCCGCGCCGAGCGCTCCCCACCGGTGTCGTGATGGGCCATCGCACCGCGCCGGGTACCGGCCGTCGGCGCATGATCGAAGACCCGCCCCGGCCGATCGCTGACCAGGTCGCGCTCATGCACCCGCGCGCTCGGATCGAGCAGTCGACCACTCACGTGCAAGGCCGCCTCGGGCGGCTCGGCATCGTAGAAACGCGCCTCGCCCTGATCGGCTACGACGATCCGGACACGCATGACGTTGTACTCCGCGACGGGCCTGCTCCCGGCACCGATAGGCCCACTCTACGGACCGCCGCGCGCCTGCCAATACGTATATCCCGGCCGCACCTGCGCACCTGCGCGCCGCGACCAGGGCTGCCGGCACTGCTCCGTGCGCCACCG
The DNA here is from genome assembly GCA_021820785.1 of Pseudomonadota bacterium. Next base: position 8,850 of record JAKADE010000061.1, on the reverse strand, counting down.
CGCGCGACGTGCCACACGGCGACCTCTGGCATGCTCCGTTACAGCGTGATATTGTACTAGCACGTTAATACGATCAGCCGGCATGAAAACACACCGCAGCCTCACACCCCGCCAGGAAGCGCTCGCCGAGCGCAATCTGTACACCGCGATCGCGGCCTTGCGCGACGCCGAGGAGGTCCGCGCCTTCTTCCGCGACCTGTGCACGCCGGCGGAGCTGCAGGCGATGTCCGACCGCTGGTCGGTGGTCGATTACCTGAGCCGCGGCCTGCCGTACCGGGAAATCCATCACCTCACTGGCGTCAGTGTCACGACCATCGGCCGGGTGGCGCGGTTCCTCGCCACCGGCAACGGCGGCTACGGATTGGTGGCGCAGCGCCTCGGCAAGTGGCACCTGCATGCCGCCCGGGCCGCCGCCTCGGCCTCGAGCGAACCGGCCGCTGCGCCCCGCCGCCGCGAAGGGGCCCGCAATGGATGAACCGCGTCTGAAGCTCGCCATCCAGAAATCCGGCCGCCTGACCGACCCGTCGCTCGAACTGCTCATCCGCTGCGGCCTGAAGATCTCCCGCGGCAAGGACCAGCTGATGGCCTTCGGGGAGAACATGCCGCTCGACGTGCTGTTCGTGCGCGATGACGACATCCCGGACCTGGTGCAGGAGGACGTGTGTGACCTCGGGCTGGTCGGCCTGAACGTGCTCGAGGAGAAGCGCCACGAACTCGCCGCACGCGGCCATCCGGTGCGCTTCGAGACGCTGCGCACGCTCGATTTCGGCCGCTGCCGACTCTCCCTCGCCGTACCCGAGGGCCAGCCGTTCGAGGGTCGGCGCAGCCTCGAGGGCAAACGCATTGCCACCACCTACCCGTACCTGCTCGAGCACTATCTGCGCGAGCGTTCGATCGCCGCGGACATCGTCACGCTCTCCGGCGCCGTGGAGATCGCCCCGCGGCTCGGGCGCGCCGATCTGATCTGCGATCTGGTCTCGACCGGCTCGACCCTGCAGGCCAATCACCTGCGCGAGGTCGAGACCGTGCTCGAAAGCCACGCGGTACTGATCCGCACGCCCGTCACGCTGCCGCCGCTGAAGAACGAGTGGGTCGAGCGGCTGATGATGCGCATCGAGGGCGTTCAACAGGTCCGCGAGAGCAAATACATCATGCTGCATGCCCCGCGTGCGGCGCTCGAGGAGATCCGCCGGCTGCTCCCCGGCAGCGAGTCCCCGACCATCATTCCGCTCGAGGGCTTCCCCGACCGCGTCGCGGTGCACGCCGTGTGCCGCGAGAACGTGTTCTGGGAAACGCTCGAACGGCTCAAGCAGGCCGGTGCCAGTGCACTGCTGGTGCTGCCCGTGGAAAAGATGCTCTCCTGACTCATGCGTATTCTTCACTGGAACGCGCTCAGTGAGCGCGAACGGCGCGCCGCGCTCGAACGACCCGAGCAGCAGACCCGGGCCGACATCGAGGCACTGGTGCGTGAAATCATCGCGGCGGTGCGCGTGCGCGGCGATGCCGCGCTGCGCGAGTACACGCGCCGGTTCGACCAGACCGAGCTCGAGGCACTGCAGGTCAGTGCCGCGGAATTCGCCGCTGCGCGTGGCGCCCTCGCCGCAAACGAGCGCGCCGCGCTCGAATGCGCCATCGAGAACGTGGAGCGCTTCCACCGCACGCACGATCTGAACCGCGTCAGTCTCGAGACCGTTCCCGGAGTGCTGTGCGAGCGAATCTACAGGCCCATCGAGGCCGTCGGCCTGTACGTCCCGGCCGGCTCCGCGCCCCTGCCCTCGGCCGTCGTCATGCTGGCGGTCCCGGCGCGTATCGCCGGCTGCCCGCAGCGCGTACTGTGCACGCCGCCGGACCGCAGCGGGCAGGCACACCCGGCGGTGCTGCTTGCCGCCGAGCTCTGCGGGGTCGAGCAGGTGTTCAAGGTCGGCGGTGCGCAGGCAATTGCCGCCCTCGCCTACGGCACCGAGAGCGTCCCCAAGGTCGACAAGATCTTCGGCCCGGGCAACGCCTGGGTCACCGCCGCCAAACAGGCCGTTGCGGCCGATCCATTCGGTGCGGCCTGCGACATGCCGGCCGGCCCCTCGGAGGTCATGGTGATCGCCGATGCGGCAGCCGATCCTGACTTCGTCGCGGCCGACCTGCTGGCGCAGGCCGAACACGATCCGCGCGCCCAGGCCCTGCTCGTCACACCGAGTGAACCGCTCGCGCACGCGGTGGCCGCCGCCCTGCAGCGCCAGGTCGCGACGCTCTCGCGCCAGTCCATCCTCGAGCAGTCCCTGCGCGCCAGCCGCGCGCTCGTGGTCGAGGATCTCGAGACTGCAGTGGCGGTGGCCAACGCCTACGCCGCGGAGCATCTGATCCTCGAGGTCCGCGAACCGCGGGCGCTGCTCGAACACATCGTGAACGCCGGTTCGGTATTTCTCGGCGCCTGGTCGCCTGAGCCCATGGGCGATTACTGTTCGGGCACCAACCACGTGCTGCCGACCTATGGCTACGCACGTGCCTACAGCGGCCTCGGCGTGCCCGACTACCTCAAGCGCATCACGGTGCAGGAGCTGACGCCCGACGGATTGCGCGCGCTCGGTCCCACCGCCGTCACGCTGGCGCGCCTGGAGGGCTTGGATGCACACGCGGCCGCCGTCACGTGCCGCCTGCAGGCGCTCGATGCGGGAGTCCGCTCATGAGTTGGGTCACCGAGTTGGCTCGGGCGGATATCGTTGCGCTGCGCGTCTACGAACACGCCGCCTGGCGCCCCGAACTGCAGCGACTGCATGCCAATGAGCTGCCATGGGATCCGACCGGGCGCGACGCCCGCGAGGGCCTGAACCGCTACCCGCAGCCCCAGCCGCGCGCGCTGCTCGAGCGGCTCGCCGAACTCTATGGGGTGAGCCCCGCCTCGGTGCTGCTCGGGCGCGGCAGCGATGAGGCGATCGACCTGCTCTGCCGTGCGTTCTGCCGCGCCGGCACGGATGCGGTGCTCGTCTGCCCGCCCACCTTCGGAATGTACTCGGTCTCGGCGCGGATCCAGGGGGCCGCCGTGATCGAAGTACCGCTGCTCGCCGAGCAGGCTTTCGCGCTCGATGAGCAGCAGGTGCTCGCGCGCTGTACGACAACGACCAGACTGCTCTTCCTGTGTTCACCGAACAACCCCACCGGGAACCTCCTGGACGAAGCCGCCGTGCTGCGACTCGCCACGGCGCTCGCCGGCCGGGCGCTCGTGGTGCTCGATGAGGCTTATCTGGAGTTCTCCGGTCGGGCCAGTCTCGCCCGGCGGCTCGCGGAGTTTCCGAATCTCGCAGTGCTGCGCACGCTCTCGAAGGCCTACGGTCTCGCCGGCGCGCGCTGCGGGGCGCTGCTGGCCGATCCGGAAGTGATCGCGCTGCTGCGCAAGATCATCCCGCCGTATGCGATTCCCCGGCTCACGGTCGATGCGGCGCTCGCACGTCTCACGCCAGGCGCCCTCGCGGCGCTGCAGCCGCAACTCGCGACGCTGCTCGCCGAGCGTTCACGGCTGCAGCGCGAGCTGCCCGCGCTGCGCGCGGTGCGGCGCGTCTGGCCGAGCGATGCGAACTTCATCCTCGCGGAATTCGAAGATGCCGGCGACGCGCTCGAGCGCGCCGCTGCGGCGGGTCTGCTGGTGCGCGATGCGCGCGGCTACCCCGGACTCGGCCGCGCCCTGCGCATCAGCATCGGCACGCCCGAGCAGAACACCCGACTGCTGGAGTCCTGGTCATGAGCGCCCCGGCCGCCACGCTGTTCATCGACCGCGACGGCACGCTGATCGAGGAGCCGCCCGATCACCAGGTCGATGCGCTGGAGAAAGTGCGCTTCATGCCCGGCGTGTTTGCCGCGCTCGAGGCGCTGCAGCGGCGCGGCTATCGCCTGGTGATGGTCAGCAACCAGGACGGGCTCGGCACCGAATCCTTTCCGCGCCCGAAGTTTGAGGCCGTGCACCGCTTCGTGCTCGACACCTTCGCCGCACAGGGCATTACTTTCGAGGCCGTGTTCATCTGCCCGCACCGGCCGGACGAGGGGTGTGGCTGCCGCAAGCCGGCCACCGGACTGGTCGATGAGTACCTGCGGGGCGGCGCCGTCGAGCCGTCCACGAGCGCCGTGATCGGCGACCGCGAGACCGATCTGGCATTTGCCGTCAACCTCGGCGTCCGCGGACTGAGGGTCCGGCGCGACGGCGCGCCGCACGAAACCTGGCCCGCCGTCGTGACGGAATTGACGGCCCGGCGGGCGCAGCTCGCGCGGCGTACCCGCGAGACCGACATCGAGGTGCGGGTGGACCTGGATGCCGCCGGACCGCACCACATCACCACCGGCCTCGGCTTCTTCGATCACATGCTCGAGCAGCTCGCGGCGCACGGTGGCTTCGCGCTCGAACTGTCCTGCCGGGGCGATCTGCACATCGACGAACATCACACCGTCGAGGACTGCGCTCTCGCCCTCGGCGAGGCGCTGCGCCGCGCCCTCGGGACCAAGGTCGGCATCGCCCGCTACGGGTTCGTGCTGCCCATGGACGAGGCACTGGCGCAGGTGGCAATCGACCTGTCCGGCCGGGCGATCAGCCGCTTCGAGGGCCGCTTCGAACGCGAGCGCGTCGGGGAGCTGCCCACTGAACTCGTGCCGCACTTCTTCCGCTCGCTCGCCGACGCGCTCGGCGCGGCGATCCACGTGAGCGTCACCGGCGAGAACAGCCACCACATGATCGAAGGCTGCTTCAAGGGCGTGGGCCGCGCGCTGCGCCAGGCGCTGCGCCGTGACAGCGAGGCGCTGCCGAGCACCAAGGGTATCCTGTGAGCGGCACCGTCATCATCGACAGCGGCGGGGCGAACCTCGCCTCGCTGCAGTTCGCGCTGGAGCGGCTCGGCGTTGCGGCGCGGGTGAGCGCCAACCCCGGCGACGTTGCCGCAGCGGAGAGAGTCGTGCTACCCGGTGTCGGCTCGGCCGCCGATGCCATGCAGCGGCTGCGCGCCGCAGGTCTTGCGTCGCTGCTGCCGCAGCTCACCCAGCCGGTGCTCGGGATCTGCCTCGGCATGCAGCTGCTCTTTGAGCGCTCGGCCGAAGGCGACACGGATTGCCTGGGCATCCTGCCCGGCACGGTGCACCGGCTCGAACCGAGCGTCGCGCGGCCCGTGCCCCACATGGGCTGGAACCGTCTGCAGGCGCTCGCGGACGATACGTTGCTGAAGGGACTCGGGCCCGAAGCGTATTTCTATTTCGTGCACGGCTATGCCGCACCGCCCGGTAGATTCACGCTCGCCCAGGCGCACTACGGGGAAGACTTCTCGGCCGTCGTCCGTCACCGCAACTTCTGCGGCGTGCAGTTTCACCCGGAGCGCTCCGCGGCCAGCGGGGCGCGCGTGCTCGCGAATTTTCTGGACCTGCCATGATGCTGCTGATACCAGCCATCGACCTGCGCGCCGGCCGCTGCGTCCGGCTCTATCAAGGCGATTTCGCCGCAGAGACCCGCTATCCGCACGAACCGCTCGAGCTGCTGCTGCGCTACCGTGCGTTCGGCGCGAAGTGGGTGCATGTCGTCGATCTCGACGGAGCGCGCGACGGTGAACTCGCCAACCGCGCCACGATCACCGCCCTCGCGGCGCAATCAGGGGTGCGCCTGCAGGTCGGCGGCGGCATCCGCAGTGCGCAGCGCATCGAGGACCTGCTCAGCGCCGGCGTCGGGCGCGTCGTCATCGGCAGCGCCGCGGTCGAACGTCCACAGGAAGTCGCCGAGTGGCTCGAGCACTTCGGTGCCGAGCGGATCTGCCTCGCACTCGATGTGCGGCTCGATGCGCACGGCGCCCCGAAGGTCCAGACCCGCGGCTGGCGCGAAGCGGCGGCACTGACGTTGTGGGAGGCGCTGGCGCGCTTTCCGGCCGGCGCCATCCATCACGTGCTGTGCACCGACATCGAGCGCGATGGCGCGCTCGCCGGCCCGAACCTCGAGCTGTACGCTGCCGCCCGGCAGCGCTTCCCGCACATCGCCTGGCAGGCTTCGGGCGGCGTGCGCGATGCGCGCGACCTGCATCAGCTCGCTGCCGTAGGCGCCGCCGCCGCGGTGAGCGGCAAGGCGTTGCTCGAGCAGCGCATTCCCACAGAGGAGTTATCCGCATTCTTGCCCGACGCATCATCCCCTGCCTAGACGTGCGCGACGGCCAGGTCGTCAAGGGCGTGCGCTTCCGCGACCACCGTGTGGTCGGAGACATCATGGCGCTCGCCCAGCGCTATCGTGACGAGGGTGCCGACGAACTGGTGTTCTACGACATCACGGCAAGTCCGCAGGGCCGTTCGGTGGAACGCAGTTGGGTACGGCGCGTCGCGCGCGTGCTGGACATTCCGTTCTGCGTCGCTGGGGGCATCCGCTCAGTCGCCGACGCCGAGGAAGTCCTCAACGCCGGCGCAGAGAAAATCTCGATCAACTCCCCGGCACTCACCGACCCGCCGCTGATCGATGCGCTGAGCCGCCGCTTCGGCTCACAATGTGTGGTGGTGGGCATCGACAGTGAACGGACCGCCGCCGGTTACCGCGCCTTCCAGTTTACCGGCGACCCGAGCCGCGCACGCGAATCCGGCCGCGACGTGCTCGAGTGGGTCCGGGAAGTCCAGGATCGCGGCGCCGGGGAAATCGTGCTGAACTGCATGGGCAGCGACGGCGTGCGGCGCGGCTACGATCTCGAGCAGCTGCGCGCGGTGCGCGAGGTGTGCCGCGTGCCGCTCGTGGCATCCGGCGGCGCCGGCAGCAGCGAGCATTTTGCCGCTGCGTTCCGCGATGCGCGCGTCGACGCCGCACTCGCCGCCAGTGTATTCCACAACGGCGTCATTGCGATCGGGGCGCTGAAGCAGGCGCTGCGCAGCGCCGGTATCGAGGTACGGACATGAACACCGCTGCCACTGCGGACGAGCCGCTGAACGTTTCGGACATCGGGGGACTCGATTTCGACAAACAGGGGGGTCTGCTGCCGGCCATCATCACCGATGCTGCAGGCGCCGTGCGCATGCTCGGCTACATGAACCGCCAGGCGCTCGAGGAGACATTCCGCCGCGGCCGCGTGGTGTTCTACAGCCGCAGCCGTGCCTGCCTGTGGGAAAAGGGTGAAACGTCCGGTCACACCCTGGAGTTCATCGATGCTCGTACCGACTGCGACCGCGATGCGCTGCTGATCCGTGCCCGTCCGCTCGGACCGGTCTGCCATCTCGGGACGAGTGGGTGTTTCGGTGCCAGCGGCGCGCCGCTAGGCTTCCTCCTCGAGCTCGAGGGGGTCATTGCCGAACGCATCGCCGCGCGGCCCGAGGGAAGCTACACCGCGAAGCTGTACGAGCGGGGTCCGACCCGCATGGCGCAAAAAGTCGGCGAGGAAGGACTGGAGGTCGCGCTCGCGGCGGTTGCCGAGGACGGGGATAAGCTGGTCGCGGAGTCCGCCGACCTCCTCTATCACCTGACGCTGCTGCTGCTGAGCCGCGGGCTCTCGCTGGAGCGCGTGACGGCGGAACTGCGCGCCCGTCACGCCAGCCGCGGCTGATCGCCCCGCGCTAGCGGCGCGAGGTACTCACCCCGGCAGGCGCCCCGACGGCACGCGGCGCAGCGCTCCACTCGTGCGTTTCGCTGCGTTCGCGCTGCGCGAGTGCCTCGCGGCGGTCGAACTCGGCCCGGGCCGCGTCGAGCTCGGCCAGATGCCCGCGCGCCCAATGGGCCAGCTGGGTCACCGGCTCGCGCAGCGACTGCCCGAGTGCGGTCAGTTCGTATTCCACGCGCGGCGGCACGACAGGAAAGACGGTGCGCTTGACCAGTCCGTCGCGCTCCAGGCCGCGCAGACACAACGTGAGCATGCGTTGGGAGATGCCGCCGATCGCCCGCTTCAGATCCGAGAAGCGGCGCGGCCCGTCGGCGAGCATGATGATGATCAGCACGCTCCACTTCTCCCCGACACGGGCCAGCACCTGGCTGATCTTCGGGCACTCGGTACTTTGGGGACAGCCATCCGTGCGCTGCGTGCCTCCCTGGGTTACGCCGGTTTCACTCTGTCGCATGACTGTGCCTTCTTGTGTTCGTGCCGCGCGGACTTACATACTTAGCCTTGGTACTTATTTTATACCATACCGAGGCGCCCCATGAAACTCCTGCACATCGACACCAGCATTCTCGGCCAGAACTCCGTCAGCCGGCAATTGACCGCCGCCATCGTCGCACGTGTGCGTGCCGTGCACCCGGACCTCGAGGTCAGCTACCTCGACCTCGGCGCCGAACCCCTCGCACACCTGTCCGGTGCCCACCTCGCGGCCGGCCAGGGCGCGACCCCGGAATCGCCAGCCCTGGCCCAGGACCTGCAGCGCGGCCGCGAAGCGCTCGAGGCGTTTCTCGCCGCCGATATCATCGTCGTCGGCGCCCCGATGTACAACTTCACCGTGTCCTCGCAGCTGAAGGCATGGGTCGATCGGGTGTGTGTGGCCGGCAAGACCTTCCGCTACGGCGACAGCGGCCCGCAGGGCCTCGCCGGGGGCAAGAAGGTGTTCGTCGCCTCGTCGCGTGGCGGGTTTTACGGCCCGCAGAGCCCGGCGGCGGCCCTGGAGCACCAGGAGAGCTACCTGCGGGGCGTGTTCGGCTTCCTCGGTATCACGGAGGTGACCTTCGTGCGCGCCGAGGGCGTTAACATCAGCCCGGACCAGCGTCAGGCTGCGATCAGCGCTGCTGCGGCCGAAGTGGCCCAGCTGGCCGCGTGAACCCCTGCGAACCTCATTTCGACCGGAGACCGCCATGAATACTCTTGCGACCCGCAGCGTCGAGCGTCTGGTGCGCGGCATGCCCACCTCGGACGGCGCGGGGGTCAAACTGACGCGCGTGATCGG
>JAKADE010000060.1 GCA_021820785.1 Pseudomonadota bacterium | reverse complement strand
CTGCGATGCCTACTTCACTCATCCGAAGACGGGAGCTCATCCCGGTGTGCTCATGTGGCCCGACATCTTCGGGCTGCGGCCGACGTTTCAGGCCATGGCCGACCGGCTGGCCGGCTCGGGCTATGCCGTGCTGGTCGTCAATCCGTTCTATCGGATCAAGCGGGCCCCGACCGCACCGCCGCACCCGGACTTCAATGACCCGGCGACGCGCAGGGAGCTGATGCATCTCATGCACTCGTTGACGCCTCGGAAAACCGTTACCGATGCGCGCGCCTTCGTGCCCTGGCTCGAGGGTCGGGCTGCCGTCAGCAAGACGCGCAAGATGGCGAGCACCGGTTACTGCATGGGGGGGCCATTCACCCTGCGGACCGCCGCCGCCTTTCCCGAGCGCATCGGCGCCGGGGCGACCTTTCATGGAGCGGGGCTGGTCACAGATGCGCCGGACAGTCCGCACCTGCTGATCCCGCACATCAAAGCGCAATACCTCATGGCCATCGCCGCGAGCGACGACGAGAAGCAACCGCAGGCCAAGACCGTCCTGCGCGAGGCATTCCGCAGAGCGCATCTCGAGGCCGAGATCGAGGTCTACCGCGGCACCCTGCATGGCTGGTGCGTGCCCGATTCACGGGTCTATGACCCTGTGCAGGCTGAGAAAGCATGGGCCCGACAGCTCGTGCTGCTGAAGCAGGCCTTGGCGTAGCGTCGGCCCGGCCCTCGCGCAGCCGGTGGTCTTCGCCAGGAATCACCGGTCGCGCGGCGTACAAGACTCGTTCGGGAACTGCCGGCTGTGGTTCGCCGCTGCGCTGCGGCACGCGTCATTCCTGCAGCCGAGGAATTTGGCACACTGCGCTTCCCCTGCCGCGTATTCGATTCACCAGGAGTTTCGTTCGCACATGAGACGGACCGCCCCCATCCTACTGTCGGCCCTGCTGCTGCTCCCTGCGACCGCCTTCGCACGCTGGCACCACTGGCGCCATGACCGCCGAATGTTCCCGGCGAGCGCCGCGCTACCGAACCCGTCCCGTACGCCTGGTGCGCTCAATCCTGCGGTGACGCAGCGCGATATCTATTCGACCATCTGCGTGCGCGGCTGGACGCGCACCGTTCGGCCGCCCGAGGCCTATACCGAGCATCTCAAACGCGAACAGATTCGCCTGTACGGCTATCGGGACCGGTGGCTGCGGGACTACGAGGAGGATCACCTCGTGCCGCTCGAACTCGGTGGATCGCCGGCCTCGCCGCGCAATCTCTGGCCCGAGCCGCATCACGTCGCGGGCGGGTGGGGCTCGTACCGCAAGGATCGGCTCGAGAATCGACTCAATCACCTGGTCTGCCGTGGCCGGATCACGCTGGCGGTGGCGCGGCGTGCGATTGCCCGCAACTGGATCGGCGCCTATCGGCGCTTCATGCGCCGCTGACTGCACTGCGCAGTGGATTGTAGGAGGGGGGCTGCGCGGTGGAACACACGCGCCGGCGCCCGCGGAACGTGCTCACTGATGAGCCGCGCAGGACCGTGAGCCGGCTTCACGGGTCCAGAAGAACCCCGGTCGCTCGAGCGCCGTGAGAGAAAAGACGCTGAGCGACCGGGGGCGCACCCCCGCTATTCTTCCTCTCGGATGGTTCCCGGAACACCCGCGGGGATCGCTGCGTCTTCTGTCGTGATCGACAGACGCTTCATGAAGGGCACGATGGCGATGGCCGCCGCAGCGCCGATGATGGCGACGATGCCGAGCCCGTAGAACAGATGTGAGTACAGCGGCAGGGTCTGCACCGGGTCGGTGACCCGGCGGGGCACGGCCGCGAACGTCGCGACGAAGCCGCCGAGATATTCAGAGATGCCGACCGCGAGGAAATACGACCCCATGATGAAACCCCTCAATCGAGGTCCCACATAGCGAGCCACCATGGCCAGTCCGAGTCCGCTGATGAGCAGCTCGCCGAAGGCCTGCAGGCCGAATCCGCCGATCATCCATCCAAACGCCACTTTGCCCTGCACCGCGAACAGACTGCTCACCCCGTAGGTGAAAAATCCGATGCTGAGAATCACGAAGCCGATCGCGAATTTCGTGGCGATGTGCAGATCGCCGCGGCCGCGGCCGAGGTGGTTGTAGAGCCACGCAAGTACCGGGCTCAGGATGAAGATCCAGATGGGGTCGAGTGCCTGCACCTGGCCTGCGGGCACCGCGTAATGCAGGCCGAGCAGGTTCAGATGAAGATCCACGTTGCGCAGTGCGAACAGGGTGAGCGAAGTCGACATCTGCTGATAGAAGATGAAAAACAGCATGGTCTCGACGGTCAGGATGATGATGGCCCAAAGGCCCCTGCGTTCCTGCGCATCGCCCTTCCAGATGAGTACGGCGAAGATCACGACCAACGCGATGAACGCGAGCCACACGACTGCCTGGGCCAGTGCGAGATTCTGCACGATCATCGTCACCAGGCCGATTCCGACCGCGGCGGCAGCGACGACTAGCACAGTCTTTTTGAGCGGGAACGGCCCGAAATCAGGCTCGGAGCCCACGGCGGCGAGGTGGCGGCGCATCATCAGATAATTCAGGATGCCGACGACCAGGCCCGCTGCGCAGACTGCAAATGCGACGTGCCAACCCACCCAGACTGCGATGAGGGGCGTTGCGATCTGTGAGAGCGTCGAGCCGACGTTCACGGCCATGTAGTACATCGTGAAGGCGCTGTCGATCTTGGCCGTGTCGCCCTCGTACAGTTTGGAGATCAGGTTGGCGGGATTGGCTTTGAAAATGCCGCCGCCGACCGCCACTACGCCCAATGCGAGAAACAGCAATCCGGGATACGGCACCGCGAGTAGTGCATAGCCGATCGCCAGAATGATGGCGCCGAGCAGCGTCGTGCGGCGGCTGCCGAGCACGCGATCGCCAATCCATCCCCCGATGGCGGGCACCGCGTAGGCCATGGCGGCAAACGCACCGAAGGTGAGATTCGCGCGGTCGTCGCTGTACTTGAGGTTTTGCACCATGAACAGCACCACCACGGCGGTCATGCCGTAGTAGCCGAATCGTTCCCACATTTCGATCAGGAAGAGGGTGACGAATCCTGCGGTCCGCGAAGCGGCTTTCTTTTGTGTCATGCGCTGATCCGGATGAAGAGGCAAAGTTTTCAGTTTATGCGCATACGGGCGTGAGCGCCATCCCTGGGTGTGCCGCATCGCTCCAAGTGGTGCCCATTGTCCCGACCCCCGAAGACATGGCGTTTGAGCAGGTGGCATGAATGGAGGACCCTCGCTCCGGAGTGCATTCTGGCCCCTCGCAGGAAGACCTACCGGTCGCGGTTTCGCGTTGTCGTCGCCAATCCTGGTGTCCAGGTGAGCGCACAGACCGCAGGCGAAACTCGTGGCCCGGAAGCGGTGAGTCGGACTCAAGCGGTATGCTGAGAGGGGTGGGTTAGGTGACGACCCCGAGCGCCTCAAGAGCAGGCGGTTGGCCCGATGTTGATCCCGATCGCGGATCCACCGTGATGCAGATCTAGACGGACACGAGATTCCCCGGACGGATCGTCGTATGTCTTGACCTCGATAGGGAGCTCAGTGTGCGTCGAACTGAGCTCCGCAGCGAACGCGGGCAATGGCCGCATGGGCCGTGTGCGCGGGGTGCCGGCTTTCCCGATGGTGAACTTTCCGATACGCTCGCTCGAGTCCTGATGATGGAAGTGTTTCAGGTGCGCAGGATGTCAGGTCTAAAATCATGAAGGATCTACGTCGCTTCCGGCTCGCGGTCCTGGTGGTCGCTGCCACGCTTGCGCTGTCCGTGCTGTTCTATCCGAGGCTTCCTGCGGTCATTCCAACGCACTGGAGTGCCGCTGGCGTGGTTGACGGATGGATGCCGAAATGGCCCGGGGCGTTCTTGTCTCCCGCCCTGTCGTTGGTGCTTGTGGCCTGCCTGATCGTGTTCGAGCCGATCAGGATTCGGGAAGATGCCGGCGGCCTGGATCCGCAGTATTACCCGATGGTCGTTGCGGGTGTTGCCGGACTGATTTTCTTCGTCAACCTCTGGATGCTCCTGGCGGGGCTTGGTTGGCATCCTGCCTTGCCCTAGCGATGGAACCTCCCGGGGGGCATTCGCAGATCGTGCTGAAGTCTCGCCCCCATCACATCACTGAAAGCCGGCGGCGAGAACCACCATGTCCTGGCTGTGATTCGGCGCCGAGCCCAACATGGATTTTCCAGCGGGCGCGGTGCAGCACCGGCGAGCGGCGCATCATGGAAAATCCCCAGTACAGGTGCGCCAATGCTCGTGGGAGGGAAGCGAGGGAGTTTCAGAGGCTGATAGGCGGAGAGGCGACAGACGCGGATTTCCTTTCGGCTCCGCTTCCGCTCGAGTTTGACCGGCGTGAGGATGCCGTCCGGCCAGTGCCATTGCCAGCAGGTCGTTCCTGCGCCGACCGTCAGGGCACAGTGCGGTCAGTCGGTGGCTGCCAGCCACAGGGAGTTCAGACGCGTTCTTCTGGGAGCATCGAGCTGGCGCAGTAGGGCCGAGCGACAGGTGCGTCGCGCCCGCCGGGTGACAGTTGCCGGGGGCGACGCGCTTCGGATCCACCTGTTCTTGCTATCGGGGCATTGCGCCCGGCGTCTCGGTGCCGTGACGGGCCGGTGCGTGTCGCACCGAATCTGCTCAGGGATCGGCGGCGCGAATCCGCTCTACCGTGTACTCTCGGCTGCAAAGGCACCGCGTGCCGCCCCGTCCGAGCGGAACCGAAGGCATGGTCCAAAGAGAACACAATCGCTGGCTCGCCATGGGCATCCTCTGCCTCGGGGCGCTCATGATCGTGCTCGACATCACCATCGTGAATGTCGCCCTGCCGTCGATCCGGGCCGATCTGCATTTCAGCGAAGCGTCGCTCGCCTGGGTGGTGAACGCCTACATGCTCACCTTCGGCGGGTTCCTGCTGCTCGGCGGGCGGCTTGGCGACCTGTACGGGCATCGCCGCGTGTTTCTGATCGGGCTGGCGGTGTTCACGTTGGCCTCGCTCAGCTGCGGGTTGGCGAGCTCGCGCCTCTTTCTGGTGGTGGCCCGAGGCGTGCAGGGTCTCGGCGGTGCCGTCGTGGATTCGGTTTCGCTCTCACTCATCATGAACCTGTTCACCGATCTGGTTGATCGGGCCAAGGCGATGGGCGTGTACGGTTTCGTCTGTTCTGGCGGAGGCTGCATCGGTGCGGTGTTGGGCGGTGTTCTGACCGGAAGCTTCAACTGGCATTGGATTTTTCTGGTCAATGTCCCGCTCGGTGCGATGGTGTTCGCACTGTGTTGGCGGGTTCTGCCGACTCATGCAGGTGAGGCGACGGGTTCTCGGCATCTTGACGTCGGTGGTGCGGTGACTGTGACGCTCGCCTTGCTTCTGGCGGTCTACGCCACGATCAATGGCAATAGCGAGGGCTGGACGTCGGCACGCACGCTGGGTGTGTTCGGCATTGCCGCGGTGGTCTTCGCGATGTTCCTGCGCATCGAGTCGAAGTCGCGTCAGCCGCTGGTGCCGCTCAGCCTGTTCCGGCTGCGCAATCTCTCCGTCGCCAGTGTGTCCGCCATGCTCTGGTCGGCGGCAATGTTCGCGTGGTTCTTCCTCTCGGCGCTGTACATGCAGCGTGTGCTTGGCTTCACGCCGATGCAGATTGGCATCGCCTTCGTTCCGGCCAATCTGGTGATGGCGGCATTCTCGCTCAGCCTGTCCGCTAGGCTGGTGATGCGTTTCGGCCTGCGGCGCCCGCTCGGCGTGGGGCTCGTCCTTGCGGCCATGGGCCTCGCATTATTCGCGCGAGCGCCAGTGTCGGGCACGCTGATCCGCGATATTCTGCCGGGCATGCTCCTGCTCGGGGTCGGTGGCGGCGTTGCCTTCAACCCGATGCTGATGGCAGCAATGAGCGAAGTGGCGCATACGGAGTCGGGCCTGGCATCCGGCATCGTGAACACCGCGTTTCTGCTCGGCGGTGCGCTCGGGTTGGCGGTGCTGGCCAGTGTGGCGGCGGCGCGCAGCGGCGGCCTGCTCGCCGACGGCGCTTTCCACTTGCAAGCGCTCGCGGGCGGTTATCAGGCGGCGTTTGCTACCGGCGCGGCCGTTGCTTTGGTTGCGGCGCTCTTTGGCAGTGTCTGGCTGCGACGCGTTGCACCGGCGACGTCGTCGGTTTCCGCCTGAACGGCGGGTCTCGTGCCTGCAGGGGATGGGGCGGTCGATCCTTCCAAGGGGCCCCAATCATGTCGCGGAAGGGGTTCGCGCGATCGCTGAATTGCTACGGGATGCATCGATCCCTCCGTGAGGCGGTGCGATAAATACTTTATAATTCAATCACTTGGGATTAAATGCTGCGGGCATCTCGGGGCCGCGGTCCCATGATGCCTCCGTCATGGAAGGGACGCAGGACCAGTTCGTGGCCGGATGTCGACCGCAGAGGACACCGATGGACGCCCGTGCACGGCGCCGGCGGGTTTTTCCGCAGAACGTCGTGCGCCGCTGCGAGCGTGTCGCGTTGTGCACCGCCGGCCGCCCGCGATTCGTGGCGGATCGGGAAGAGCCCGGTCAAGTGTCCCCGGGCTGTCCGTCGCTCAGCGTCCGCGGGACTCGCGCTTCTCCCGTTTGGCGGCGCGCTTCTCTTCGAGGGTCTTCGTCGGCTTCTTCTTCGCTTCCTTCTTTTTATCCATGCCTTTGCTCATACGAGTCTCCGGTGTTGAGGGTGAATCGAGTATACGTCGGCGCCGTCGGGCAATTCTACGGCGGCCTGAACGGGCGCGCCGGGGCACAGACGGCGCACGCTGGACGCGATCACCCTGTTGCTCGCCGGCGCTGGACGCAGGAACGCGAGGGCGCATCGCAACTCGTGCGGGTGTGTCGGCGGGAATGATCCGAGCCCGTCATCCCAGCATGCGATCTACAACCCGTCGCTGCGCACCGTTCGACTCATCCCCGGGCGGTGCCTGGGGCGCGATGCAGCTGATGACGGTGCCGCCCGTCTTTCCGGAGCGAATGGACAGCAGTCCCCCGATGGCACTCGAGCGGTAGCGCATGGCGTTGGTCCCGAATCCCGATCCTTTCGCGCGGTCCTCGCCAATGCCGTGACCGTCATCTTCGATCTCGAGCTTCACGACGGTGGACCGGACCGTCAGACGCACCTCGATGCGCCGCGCATCGGCGTGCTTCAGCGCATTCTGAATGGCTTCCTGCGCGATGCGGTACAGGTGCGTCCGTGCCTCGAGCGACAGCCGCAGTTCCGATTCAATGCGGGTGCTGGCCTCGATGCGAGTCTCGCCCACGGCGCTCGATCGGGCGAGCTGTGCCAGTGCCGCGGCCAGATCGCCATTGGAGCTCATCAACGGCGAGAGCCCGTGGGCGATATTGCGCGCATTGGCGAGCGCCGAGGCGATGCGGTCCGAGAGCCGGCCGAGCTCGGGGAACATCGGCAGGCCGTGCTCCTCGAACCTCGCCGCCAGTTCGCTCGTCAAAATCGAGGCGACGGTGAGGTCCTGCGCCAGTCCGTCGTGAAGATCCTGCCCGAGGCGGCGCTGCTCGCCCGAGATGGCGGTGACCAGGGCACTCTCGAGCGACTTGCGCTCCGATACATCGAACGCAAAGACGAGCCACGCGGCGTGCCCGCCGTACTCCACGCTCTGTGCCCAGACCTCAACGAAGACCGTCGTGCCGTCCCGGGTCCTCTGGCGCAGTTCCAGGGGCTGGACGAAATTCCCCGCCAGCATCGTCGCCAGCGTCAGCTCCTCGTGCGGTAGCGCCAGGACCGAGATCGTGGCTTGAAGCAGCTCGCCTCGGGCATAGCCGTACTGGCGTTCAGCGGCGGAATTCACCGCCAGGAAGCGCAGCGTCTCGCGCTCGTGCACCCAGAGTGGCTGCGGGCAGGCGTCGAACAGCTGTTCGTAGCGCCGCTCCAGACGCTTCTGCTCGGCGAGCAGCCAGGCGATGAGCAGCACCGGCAGCGTCGTGGCTCCGATGTACGTCCAGAGCATCACCAGCCCATCGATTTGATCCATCCGGCTCAGGATGCCGACGTCAAATGCGATTCCGCATACGGCTGTTGCCGTGAGCACCAGGCCGGCCGTTGCCGCAGGTACGAGCCCGAATCGCAGACAGGTCGCCGCCACCAGAATCGTGCACGCGAGCAGGGCCGGGGCGCGCAGGAAACGGTAGGCCGGAACCATACCGGGCGCAAAGAGCATGACGGCGACGAGCGTGAGTAGCAGCAACAGGAGCAGACCGGCCGAGATCGGCTGCGCGCGCAGCGGCCTTAGGGCTTTCCATCGGGCGGCCACCAGCAGCGGGCCCAGGATCAATGCGCCCATGACGTCGTTCAGCCACCACCGGAGCCCGTCGAACAAGGTCCAGGCGGAGTGGTACATCGGATCGATGGGGTACCACGCGGCGAACGTTCCGGCGCCCACCGCCGCGGGGATGAACATGCCGATCAGCGCCGCTGCCGCAAACAGCGGGATGTCGCGCCCATGTTCGAATGTCTCGTGAAAGTCGTAGCGTCGCAGGAGCCAGACGGCGGTGAACACGCCGGCCGGAAGACCCACCTCGGCGATCATCGCCGGCGCGAGACTGCGGCCGTTGAGCAGGTCCACGAGCACGTTGGCTGCGTAGACGGGAAAGTACTGCACGGAGCCCCAGCGGATGACCGCCGCCAGCGCGATCCCGCTGCCGAGCAACCAGACCGCGACCCGGCCGCTCCAGCCCGGCGGTTGGATGCCGTGCGCGCAGATCGCAACGATGGAGACGAATACGATCAGCGCGCGCGCCGCGATCCGAAGGGTTCCCGGCTCCCTCGGCGGACCCTTCGCGCCTGTCATCGCGGCATCGCTGCGCGGCATGGCTGTGATTGCGCCCGTGGCTCTGGACGGTGATCTGGGGGTTCAGCCGACTGCTTCTGACTTGAAAATCATGGTATCACAGGGGCCAGGCCCCAAGATGCGATGCCCTTCTCAGGGCGCCGATCGGTCCGCTCATTCTCGCAGCCGATGGGTCCTCAACCCTGCCGCGGGTGGCAGCGGCCGATTCAACCGAACAGACCGATGGCCGGGCGGCCGAACAAATAGCCCTGCAGGAAGTCCGCACCCAGTCTCGTGACCATCTCAGCCTCGGCGTGCGTCTCAAGGCCCTCGACGATGAGTTGTGCCTGGGTCGCCTTGGCGACGCTGACCAGCAGCTCGAACAGCCGCTGCTTGCGGGTGTCGGAATCGATGTCCCGCGCGATGGTCATGTCCACCTTGACGAAGGCGGCGCGAAGCTCGGCGAGTACCGAGAGGGAGTTGTAGCCGGCGCCGAGGTCATCGACGGCGACGCGAAAGCCCGCGCGGGTGAGGAATTCAACGGCATGGCGCCAGTTCATGATCTGCAGCACATCGGCCCGTTCCGTGATTTCGACGACGATGCGCGAGGCGTGCGCGACGAGCGGCTCGAGCCGGCGGCGCACCTGCTCGAGATCGTTCAATTCGGCCGGGTGCGAGTTCATGAACAGCAGCGCATCGGGCGGCATGACCGTGAGGACTCGCTCGACGCATCCGGCGACCGCGTCTGCGAGTCGCCCGAGCATACCGTGTTCCTCGGCCGCCGCGATGATTGCAAGCGGTGAGTCGAATCCCGGATGCTGGCTGCGCAGCAGCGCTTCGTACCCGATCACGCTGTGATCGATCGCTCGCACGATCGGCTGCAAGGCGAGGGTAAGCGCGCCGGAGAGCAGGCACTCTTCGAGCTGGCGATGCTGCTGATCGAAGCCCTCGCGCAGAGAGCCGATATAGACCTCGCGCAGCTTGGCGCGGCCCTCGAGGGCGCCCTCGAGCGCACTGAGAATGTGCTGCCGGTCGAAGGGCTTGGGGATGACGCGGGCGATCTCCCCGCGATTGACGGCGTCCACCACGACCGGAAGATCGAGCGTGCCGGACATCAGGAGGCGGACACATTTCGGCTGAATTTCGCGCAGCCGATGGAGTACGTCGAGTCCGTTGGGCGGCGGGATCTGGTAGTCGACGATGGCCGCGTCGTAATCCGCCCCGAGGGTTCGCGTCAGGGCCTCAGTGCCGTCTGCCGCCGTGTCCACCTCGTGACCCAGTCGCAGCAGAATCGAACTCAGCACCTCGCGCAGACCAGCGTCATCGTCAACCACGAGTATGCGCGGCATGATGCGGCCCCCCCTGAAGCGATCGGTGAGCGTCATCATGCGCCGCCACCGCACGGGTGTACAGGCGCTGCAGGCCGGCTCAGCCTCGGGGGGCGCCGTGTTCGGTGCCGTCCGCGCGAGCCGGGAGCGGGCCTCAAATCACGCTTCCGCCCTGCGGACTCGCGCTCAAGGTCAGACGAGCGGGGCGTCCGCGGCCGAACGGGCCGGCTCAGAGGCGTTTCAGTAGGCCCGCGGCCAGCAGGATGACACCGGCACCGAGCACCGTTCCCCCGACCCAGCCGGGTACGGTTTTTTCCTGGCGCACGCTCGCCTGCACACCCGCGAACTTGAAGACGCGCTGCTGCGACGAGTAGTGCGGTGGCCGCAGGATCAGAAACAAGCCTCCGGCCGCGAGAATGAGTCCGGCAACGATCGATACTTTCACGTTTCTACACCGTTTGAGGTGGGCCTCGCGAGAATTCTAGCATTGATCCGAATGCGCCAGCGTGCGGTGGGATCCGGTGATGAAGGGCTCGCAGAACCGTCACCCAGTGCGCGCGAAGGTCCGGAAGGACCCGCTGACGCCCTGTGGAGACACTAATTCACGAGTTCGGTTTCCGGGGGCGCGGCATCATGTGCGTTCCGCGCATAGGGCAGTACGTCGTCGACGAGGTGTACGAGGAAGCGGCCGGGCTGCTCCTCGAAGATCATGTGGGAGGCGTCGGAGAAGAGGATGAGTCGCTTCGAGGGGGCATGGATCCGCCTGAACCACTGCACAGTGAGCGCCGCAGGGGTCGTTTCATCATGGGCGCCGACGAATTCGATGATCGGACACGCAAAGTGAGTCACGTGATCGAAGTTGACGCTGAGCAGCGGCCGGAGCAGGTGGTG
>JAKADE010000059.1 GCA_021820785.1 Pseudomonadota bacterium | reverse complement strand
TGATGGACAAGCTCGCGGCGCTGCATCCGAAGTTCCTGCGCTTCCCCGGCGGCAACTTCCTCGAAGGCAACACGCTTGCCGACTGGTACGACTGGAAGCTCACCATCGGCCCGCTGGTGGACCGTCCGACCCACCCGAGCCCCTGGGGCTACGAGTCCTCCGACGGGATGGGGCTGCTCGAGTTTCTGCTGTGGTGCCAGGACCTGCACATGCAGCCGGTGCTCGCCGTGTATGCCGGTTACGCGCTCGACGGGATGCACATCCCGCCCGGCCCGCAGCTCGATCCGTACGTGAAGGACGCGCTCGAGGAGATCCAGTACGTGACCGGCAGTCCGTCGACCCCGTGGGGCGCGGTGCGCGCCCGCGACGGGCATCCGGCGCCCTTTCCCCTGAAATACGTCGAGATCGGCAACGAGGACTTCTTCGACAAGTCCGGCAGCTACGGCGGTGACCACGGCCGTTTCGCACAGTTCGCCCGGGCGATTCGCAAGGCCTATCCGCAGCTGAAGCTGATCGCCACCATGCCCATCAAAGGGGACGTCCAGCCGGATGTCGTCGACGATCACTTCTACAAGAGCCCGCGGGTCTTCTTCAAGGATGCGGATCACTTCGATCACGTGAGCCGCACGGGCCCGAAAATCTTCGTCGGCGAGTGGGCGACGATCCAGGGCACGCCGACGCCGGACTTCGGGGCGGCGCTGAGCGATGCGGCGTGGATGACGGGCCTGGAGCGCAACAGCGACCTGGTGATCATGGCGAGCTACGCGCCGCTGCTGGTCAACGTCAATCCGCTGGCCGCGCAGTGGGGTACGAACCTGATCGGCTACGATGCGATGCACAGCTTCGGCTCGCCGAGCTACTACGCGCAGGTGATGTTCAGCCGGTTTCTGGGCACCCAGGTGGTCGCCTCGGCGCTGAAGCATGCCGGACCGTTGTGCTTCGAGTCCGTGACGCGCGATGCCGCCACGCATACGCTCTATGTGAAGATCGTCAATGCGGCACCGCAGCCGCAGGCGCTCACGGTGCACATCGAGGGCGCGAGCGATGTGGCGCAGGCGGGCACGCTGGTGACGCTGCAGGCCGACAGCACGCACGCAGGAAATTCGCTGGCTCATCCTTATCGCGTGGTGCCGCGCACGCAGTCCGTGCACTGGTTCAGCAAGGACGTGCGGCACGTGTTCCCGCGGTACTCCATCAGCGTGCTGAAGATGCACGTCCGCTAGGCAGGCGCCCGGGCCTCTCATGTGCCGCCGGCCCGCGGACGGGCGAGCCGGCGGCCTGACGTGTAGAGTCAGCGGTACGAATACTGCAGGATTGCCTCCGGCAGTGAGAGCGCTGAGAACGGAATGGGCGGTGGGGATGAGAGAAGCGAAGCACAGAGTCGCTGCCTTGCGGCATGAAGCGGGCAATGCGCATGAGTGATTCAGCTGATCGGCCGATGGGCTGCGCCGCCGCCGCGTGGTCCGGCTGCGCGCTTGGCCTGATGCTGGCGTGTCTCAGTGTTCTCTACCCGCCGGCGGCGCGCGCCGTACCCGGGCCGACCGCGCGGTGCACTACTGCACGATGCGTGCGCACAACCGCCGCGCTGAAGGCTGCTCTGGTTGCGGTCGATCATCACATCGATGCGCTGGATGTTGCGTTCGATGACGCACCGGGGATGCCGGCCGTGCTCGAGGGGCTCTGGCGTGCGGTGCGACACTGGGCCGAGGTGCGGCTCGAGGCCGGAGAGCCGGTTCGCGACATCGTTGCAGATGCCCGAGGGGTTTTTGGCGATCACGGGCCTGCGGGCTGGCAGACGCTCTCGGCAGTGCGCCTGGATCCCGACAGCGTCGTGTTTCGCGTCAATATGACTCCCCTCGGTACCGTATTCATCCTGCGGCGTTCCGGTCCCCACGCTTTCGTCACGGCCATGGATATCGGTGAGCCGAACACGTGGGGCGGCGCGAACGCGAAGGCATTCGCCGCGTGGCAGCCGCGCAATGCGACCGAGGGCGTGCAGCGGGGTCATCACGTGGCGGATCTGCGCCCCCTGACGCCCGCGCAACTCGTGCGGCTGCCGAGTGAAGCCGATGGGGCGGCACGTTTTGCCGTGGTGGCACTTCACGCGCAGAGTGCTGGCGCAGTTCTGAGGTTCCAGGTTTCAATCTGGCGCTGGCATCGCTTTCAGGCGACGCCGCTGTTGACGGTCAATCTCTCTCAGACCGATGAGTTACCCGTGATCGCTCACGTGGGCCGTGCTCACCTGATCCTGCAGGAGAAGGGGCACTTTTCACAGTTCTATGCCTGTGCAGAGTGTGCGGGCCGTCAGCTGGCGCTGGCGGTCGATCTGCCCGCGCGCGGCGCGCGGCTCGGAGCGGTCCGAAGCCTGACGCCCCAGCTCGATGTGGCCGATACGTTCTTGCGCCGAGTGCTTCGCTGTCAGCCGCCGGGCAACCTGATGGCAGCTGCGCTCGCCCGACGGCTCGCGGGGGCTCTGGCCGAGTCGTGCCGCCGGGGCGGAACGCTCTCGGGGCTGGCCCGCATCGGATTGACGACGCTCGGCATGCTGGAGAACGTCAGGATCACGCGCGCCCCGGGGCAGGAGACACTGTGTCTCACGACCGGCAACCTGCATCGCGCGCGTGTCTTTGTGCTCGCGCGCAGAGCGGATGACCGGTTGCGGATCACGGGGTATCAGTTGGCGCCGCGGTCCGCTTGCGGGTATCGCAACACGTATCAGGTCTCGCTCACGGATGGGGGGCTCTTCAAACCTGGCGCCTGACGGACGCCGGGCCGGACGCACCCAAAGGTGGTGATCCGGCGCGGGGCCACGCAGTCACTCCGTATCGGCGAAGCGCTTCATCCCCCGTTCAGTGCGGCGCAGTGCCCCGGGGGCGTGCTGCCTCGGCGCGCCGCAGCAGCAGCGTGCGTTCGCGCGGATTGGAGGCGAGCGCCGCCGCATGCGAGTATTCGGCCTGCGCCTCTTCGAGGCGGCCCAGCTTCTCCAGCAGATCGCCGCGGACGCTCGGCAGCAGGTGATAGGCGCGCAGTCGCCCGTCTGCGCAGAGCGCATCGACCATGTCGAGGGCCGGTGCGGGGCCGTAAGCCATCGACACTGCCACGGCGCGGTTCAGCGCCACGACGGGCGAGGGCGACAGCGCGTACAGCGCGTCGTACAACGCGACGATCCGGGGCCAGTCCGTCGCGTCGGCCTCAATGGCGCGGGCATGGCAGGCGGCGATCTCGGCCTGCAGCGTGTAAGGACCGAGCGGCCCCCCGAGGCGCTCGGCGCGGTCGAGCGCGCCGAGACCATGCCGGATGAGGAGTTGATCCCAGTGCAGGCGGTTCTGCTCTGCGAGCAGGATCGGCTCGCCCGAGGGCGAGGTGCGTGCCGGGAGTCGTGAGGCCTGCAGTTCCATCAGCGCGAGCAGTCCGTGCGCCTCCGGCTCCTCGGGGGCGAGCGCGGCGAGCGTGCGCGCGAGCCGCATCGCCTCCTCGCACAGCTGCGGGCGGATCCAGTCCTCGCCCGTGGTCGCGGCATAGCCTTCATTGAAGATCAGGTACAACACCTCGAGCACCGAGTCGAGCCGGGCGCGGCGGTCCGCGGCGCCCGGCACCTCGAAGGGCACGCGGGCCTCCGCGAGCGTCCGCTTGGCCCGCACGATGCGCTGCTGGATCGCCGTTTCGGTGGCGAGGAAAGCCCGTGCGATCTCGCCCGGCGTCAGGCCGCCGAGCAGACGCAAGGTCAGTGCGACGCGCGACTCGGTGCCGAGGACGGGGTGGCAGGCCACGAACATCAGCCGCAACAGATCATCCTCGATCGGTTCGGGCTCGGCCGTCGGGTCGGCCAGCGCGCCGAGCAGGTCCGGATCATGGGCGATCACGGGATGCTTCTCCTCGCGCATGCGGATGCGGCGCAACTCGTCGATGGCCCGGTTCCTGGCGGTCGTCATCAGCCAGGCGCCGGGGTTCTCGGGAATGCCGCTCTTGGGCCACTGCTCGAGCGCCGCGAGCCACGCATCCTGCGCGAATTCCTCGGCCAGTCCGACCTGGCGCAGCATGCGGGCGAGTCTGGCGATGATCTTGGCACTCTCGATGCGCCAGATTGCGCCGATCGTGCGCTCGAGCGCCGTCCGGTCCGTGTCGTCGCCAGGGGGACGGTTCGTCATTCAAAACAGGGTCCGAGCTCACGGACTTCCACCGTCGCCCATTGCGCGGCGGGGCAGGCGCGCGCGATCTCGATCGCATCCTCGCGGGTCTGACAGGTGAGCAGGAAGAAGCCGCCGACGATCTCGCGCGCCTCCGTGAACGGCCCGTCGCGCACGGTGAATGCCTCGCCCTGGCGGGTGACGCGGCTGCCGCTGGCATCGGATTTCAGGGCCTGACTCAGGGTGAGCAGGCCGCGCGCCTTCAGATCGGCGCTGAAGCGCAGCATCTGGTCGTACAGGTCACGACCCTCGGTTTCGTCCCGCGCCGCGCGGTCTCCCGGCTTCTCGATAATCAGGAGCATATAACTCATGGGTCTTGCCCTTCGTGCCCGCCAGCCGCTCGCCGTTGATCATCCGCGGGACGCCGTCGTGGTCCGTCACCATGGCGATGACGGCCGCGCAGAACGTCTGCTGCCGGAGCATGGTCAACCCTGCGCCGACGGTTCGGTGGCTTGCCCCGCGGAGTCGAAGTTTAGCGTCATCCGGACGCCGCGCCTGCCCGGACAGTCGACGTGCGACTGGCAGTCCCCGGCGTCGAACGTTCCGCCGCCCGGCACTGCGAGCCGGCGGTGCACCATGCGCTCGGCATGCTCGGGTGAAAGATGCGCGGCCATCGCCGTAGCGGCGCCGCGGATCAGTGCCTCGATCCGCGCCCCGGGGGCGTCGTCGCAGCAGCGCAGCGCGCCGGCGCAGGTGCCGTCGCAAATCAGGCCAGACATCACCTCGGGCACGGCGGCTCCTGTGTTCAGGCGTGAGGCACCGGAAGGATGGGCATCACCTCGATCGCATCGCCCGGAAAGATCGTGACATGCGGGTGCTGCGCGAACATTTGCGCCGCCGCCTCCGGCGAGTCGGCGCGCACCACCACGAAGGCGCACAGCGTGTTGGACAGGTCCCGGCGGCCTTCGCCGTCGATGTGCTGGGCTTTGCCGAGCGGTCCTCCGGGCACGAGGATCGCATCCCGGTATCGCTCGGTCCAGGCGGTCCAGGCGGCGAGGCCGGCCTGTTCTCTGGCCTGACGTTCGGCGGCGCTCAATGCCTCCCAGGCGCGCCAGCGGGGACTCGATCGGCTGCCGGTGAAGACGGCGAGGTAGGTGGACGCGGAGGTCATGGCGGTCTCCTCTTCGTAGTGGGGAAGCCCGGCGGCGGGCAGGTCGTGCCCGGATCACCCACGCCGCGCCGCCTCGAGCGCGGCAATGTCGATCTTCGTCATGCCCATCATGGCCTGGAAGGCGCGCCGGGCAGCGTCACGATCGGGGTCGCGCAGCGCCTCGAGCAGCGCGCGCGGGGTGATCTGCCAGGAAATGCCCCAGCGGTCCCTGCACCAGCCGCACTGGCTCTCGGTCCCGCCGTGGTCGAGCAGGGCATTCCAGTACCGGTCGGTCTCGGCCTGACCGTCCGTCAGCACCTGGAAGGAGAACGCCTCGGTGTGCTTGAACCGGGGGGCGCCGTTCAGGCCCACGCAGCGGACACCGAGCACGGTGAACTCCACCGTCAGCACCTCGCCGCATGTACCGTTCGGATCATCACCCGGAGCGCGCAGGATGGCCCCGACCGCGCTGCGCGGGAATGTTGCGGCGTAGAACCGCGCCGCGGCCTCGGCGGCGCCGTCGAACCAGAGGCAGACCGTATTCTCAGCCATGCTGTCGTTCCTCCGGGGCGCCTCCGCGGGCCGCCGAGGGCCGCCCGAGTGCGCACCGCGCGATCTCAGGAAAAATCCGCGGCTTCATACAGCGGACGGATCTCGATGTCCGAGTCTCCCGGCATCGGGTTCGGGCAGCGCCGGACCCACTCCAGGGCTTCTTCCAGGGAGCGGACCTCCCAGAGCCAGAACCCGGCGACGAGTTCGCCGGTGGCGCCGAACGGCCCGTCGGTCACGGTCCGGCGTTCGCCCGAGAACCGCACCCGTTTGCCGCACCGGCTCGGCTTCAGTCCTTCGCCGGCGAGCAGGATGCCGGCCCTGATCAGGCTTTCGTTGTAGGCGCTCATGGCGGCCAGGCGCTCGGGCGAGGGCAGCTCGCCGGCTTCGCTGTCGGCCGTGGCCTTGACTAGAATCATGACTCTCATGGGGCGCTCCTTCAGGGCCTCAGGCGCGCGGCTCAGGCCCGCATCCGGGCTCGTACATCGGCCGGAGCTCCGATTCACCCTCGAACGCGGGCCAGTGCCGCTGGTGCAGTTCCATGAACTCGCGCGCAATGCGGATCGCTTCGGCGCGCGAATCGGTGCTGAGGATGGCCCAGCCCCCGATGACTTCCTTGCTCTCGGTGAACGGGCCGTCGAGCACCCGGATGCACCCGTTCTCGAGGCGGATGCGCGCTCCCTCGCGGCTCGGCAGCAGCCCGCCGGTATCGACGAGTACGCCGGAGCGCAGCGAGCGCTGCACGAACTCGCCCATGGCGTCCATCAGCGCCTGCGGCGGTCCGGCCTCGCGGAAGGATTCGCAGTGACGGATGAAGATGAGGTATTTCAAGCCAGAGTCTCCGCGGTGAGTGTGACCTGATTCAGACGACGAATGAGATCGGCCCGGATCGACAGGACGGACGGAGGAATTCGATCCGGTGGCCGGGACCCTTCCTGCGGGCAGCCCGCGGGAAGAGGCAGGAAACGGGTTGTCCAGGGCTCAGGCACGCGATGTACGCCCCGGTGCCTCTCAGCGCGGTCCCGGTGACAGATGTCACTCGAAAGGGCTGATGCGCGTGACTAAGGCACCGCGATTCGAGGGCGTAGCCTCAAGTTACTGCGACGAACGAGGAGTCCACCATGAGTCCCGTATATTCAGCGATTTCAGACCGCCCGGATCCCGCGCCACTGGACAGGCCGTCGGGCTCGATCCCGGCAGCAACTCTGCAGGATGCGCGAACCGGAGGCCTTGCCATCGGCGCATTGTTCTTTGCACTGTTCGGGGCCCTGTGGCTTCTCAATGCCGACCATCTCGCGCATCAGCAGGGCTGGATCGCCATAGCCCTGGTGCTCGTCGTCACGCTCCTGCTTTGCCTGTCCGCGTGGCGGGTCTTGCGGGCGCGGCGCAGCGCCATGCGTGCCCTGCGCGACACCCCGCAAGCGCAGCGCATGAGGCGTCATTTCCGCGCGATAAATGGGCTTCAATGGATCGTGGTGAGCGCCGTTGTCCTCTTGCTGCGCAGGTTCAATCTCGAGGCGTGGATTGCGCCTGCCATCATGTTCATTGTGGGGTTGCACTTTCTGCCCCTGGCGCGGGTGTTTCGTTACCGTACTCACGTGCTGACCGGGGCGGTTCTGATCGTGACGGCGCTGGTCTACCCGATTGCGAGCGCGGGCGGTCCGGCATCTCCGCTGGGCAGTCTCATTGCCGGCGTGACCTTGTGGCTCGCCGGACTCTGGTCCCTGCGACCCGTGCCGGGTTGATCCCCCGATCTGCCTGCTCGGCACGTAGACCGGGGGGCGGGCGCGGTGAATCGGGCCAACATGTCCGCCCCGCGGCGGCTCTTGAATGCCGCGCCCGGGGCGCTCAATGGACATGCCTCCTGCGCGATCCGACGCGCATCCCGTCGCAGTGGGCATGAGTACGTACCGGGTTGTGCCCTTCATCTCCTCGCGGGTCATAGCCCCGAGTCATGCACCAGACTCTTCGTATTCGATTCACGCAGGCTGCTCCGGAGTGCCGCGGCAGATGAAACATTCCGCAGTGAAGGCACGTGGTGACTGCCTGACGTCGAAAAAAATTACAATTCAACTCGAGCACTGCGGGACGGGAAAGTGTCAACATGGCACATGTGTCTGGATAATCGGACGCACCCGATCGATCTCACTTCAAATCTGTCGCGGCAAACGGACGCTCGCGACATCACTGCGTCTCCGTTTGGCGGCAGAATCTGTTGGATTCGGAGACCCGCAGGAAACAACATGGGCATGACCTGTCGAATAACAATACAACTCCGGGATGACGACGGCGCTGCTTGGGTGTAAGTCGATGTTTTACTTAATTTGGCGGTGGTCCGGCACGGATATTGCTCCGAGGGGCGCGGGCCGTCTGCGGCACTTGCCCCGACGGAAATGAAGTGACGCGATTCACCGCGCCGTTCAGGACTGGACCTGGGCAGGCCGGAAAGGAGAAAGCGACGATGCGTTTCAAACCTGGGAAATTCGGCTGTCGCGCAGCCGGCATTCTTCCGGTGGCGCTCGTGCTGGCTGTCGGCACGGCACACGCCACGGCGATCAACGACCCGCCCCCGAGTGGGGCGATCCTCGATCTGAGCGGGCAGATGATCAATCACGGCAAGCCGGTGATGGAGTCGGTCGACTTCAACGCCTCGTTGGCGAATACCGCGATCACCTTCGCATTCCGCGATGATCCGGCCTACATTTCCTTCGGCGACGTGTCGCTGGTCGATATGACCACCGGGGCGAGCGTCAACCTGCTCGCCAACGGCGACTTCTCCGGCGGATCGTACATGGACTCGTCCGGACAGCTCGCGCCGCTCGGCTGGAACTACGCGAACAATTACGGAGCGACATTCTCCGGCCAGCTGAGCAGCTCGCCATTTGCCTGTGCCGGATTTACCAGCGGCAACTGCTGGTATGACGGCTCCATGATGGCCTATGACGCGCTTTCGCAGAGCGTAGCGACCAGTGTCGGCAATACCTACCAGCTGTCGTTCATGTACACCGAGAACAGTCACCAGTCGATGTTCTCGGATCTGTCGACGAACGGTCGCGGCGGCCGGGCCGGCAATGGCATCGACATTCTCGCGTTCGCGCAGGCCGGGTTGCCGCCCGGATCGGATTCCGGATCGGGCACCGGTACGGCGCTGCCCGAGCCGGGCACGCTGGCGCTGTTCGGCGCGGGCCTGCTCGGTCTGGTGTTGTTCGTGCGTCGTCGGGCTCGGCATCATCTGAGCTGAGCATCCCGACGGTCGTGACCGGGAGACACGGAGGTGTCCCGGTCTTTTTTATGGACGGCACCGCCGTCGCTCACGTCCCTTCCTGGTTCGCTCTGGTGCAGCGCGAGTGCTGCGCGATGCGGGTGCGGCGCGCCTCCCGGCATGCCGCGACGCAGGCCCCATCTCGAGTGCAGAAGATCGTTCCGACCACGGTAGGCCCGATGTGATCGGTGTCCTGCTGGAGGGGGGCCAGGGCGGTGTGGATGTTGGTCGTGAGCGTCGTCCCGGGCGGTGGACGCCCGGCGGATTGCGAGGCTGTCGGGAGTGATGGCGGGATGGGCGGCGGTGCGGCGACTGCATGACGACCGTTCGAGAGGCGTGCAGGGAGTTTCGCAAGCTGCCGGGAGAGCCGCCGCGTATTCAGCGCATATTCAGCGTCAGGATGGCACACGTATGCGCGCAGCCGGATTCGAGTGCCGGCGGAGAATTCCCCGAAGTCAGCTCGAGACGAAGGTTGTATAGGGTCTTTGGGGTCCGTCTTGAATGTTGTGTTGGTTAGAAGTTCGTGAATAGTTCGTGCGGCACGCTGCGGCCCGATGCGAATGTTTCATTTCTGAGTCGTTGGGTAACGGAGACATTCGCGAAGCGTTGCGCAATGATGCTAGAGTCGGGTAATGGGGCACTGGGCGAGACGGGAAATTCCTGAAGTCGATGGCTCGAGTGCATCTCAGGAGGGAATGATGTCGCAGGTTCAGGCAGTGGTTCAGCCGAGACACGTTGGCCGCTACACGTTGATCGAGCGGCTCGGTGTCGGCGGACAGAGCGAAGTCTGGCGCGTCAGCGATGAGACGGCGGATGTGGATCTGGCGCTGAAGATTCTCTCTCCGACCGCGGCCCGCTCGCCGAAGGCCTGGGCGGCGCTCGAGCGGGAGTACGCGGCGTCGGCGCTGCTGCGTCATCCCGGCATTCTGCGGGTGCTGCCGCCGGAGCGCCTCGACGGCTGTGTCGTGCTGCCGATGGAACTCGCGGTCGGGGGCACGCTGGCCCGGTTGCGCGGCAAGGGATACCTCGAGATCGTCCCCGTGCTGCTCGAGGTCGCCAATGCCCTGGGCTATGCCCATGCGCGCGGTGTGGTGCACCGCGATCTGAAGCCGGGCAATGTGCTCTTCGACAGCAGTGGACGGGCGAAGCTCGCGGATTTCGGCGTGGCCGCGGTGCTCCCCGGTTCCGGCGCCGAGCAGGCCGTGACGCGCGCGTGGGGCGGCTCGCCCTTTACCGCAAGTCCGGGGCAACTGCGCGGCGAGCCGGCCAGCCCCGCGGATGACGTCTATGGTTTCGGCGCGATGGCCTATGAGCTGTTGGCCGGCAAGCCACCGTATTTTCCCAACTTCGATGCGATTGAGGTCCAGAACACACCCGTGCCGCAGCTCGTGCCGGCGCGCCAGACGCCCGTGCAGCTGATCGAGCTGGTCATGCGCATGCTGGCCAAGAGCGCCGATGAACGGCCGACCTCGATGCATCAGGTCAGCGAAGAGCTCGAGATGACCTTGAATGCCACGCTGGCCCTGGATCTGACGGAACTCGCGGACCTGTCGAGCGGTGTTGCGGGGCTGCACGGGCCGGAGCCCGCCGTGCGGTCGGCCGCGGCGCACGCATCGCGCGAGCCTCCCGCGGCGCGGCGGGTCAGTGCACCGGCGGCGGCGCCGGAGCCGGCGGTCAGTGCATCGCCGCAGCCGTTGAGCACGGTGACGGAGCCGACGGTGACGGAGCCGACGGTGACCGAGCCGACGGTGACCGAGCCCGTGCTGGTGCGCGATGCGATGAACCCGTTCATGGAGGTCGAGGACGTGCCGCCGCTGCACGGCATGTATCCGCCCGGATCCGGTGCCCGGTACGGTGCGGGCGGCTGGCAGCGCGCCCGGCCGCGCCGGATGCGGTACCTGGTCGTGGGCGTGATGTGCGGCGTGGGTGCCGCGGCGGTGGCGCTGCGATGGCAGCCG
>JAKADE010000058.1 GCA_021820785.1 Pseudomonadota bacterium | reverse complement strand
CCGGATGCACGACGTTCTGTGGCCATGAAACCCGCAGCCGCGTTTGCGTGCAGTGTCGCCGTTCACAGTATTGGTGCGATGCGCGCGGATCGGCGCTGATCGGCGCCGGAAGCGGATCGGAATGCCCCGATGGTGCCGCGCACGGCAGGCGTCATCGGTGCGGACAGTCCGACTCGACAGCGCCCGTTCAGGAGCCGATGATCAATCGGCACGGCGACCTCGGAACAAAATTCGGATGCCGCCGTCTTAATAGTCATCGGGCAGCGGGATCGCGAGTTCGGCAGCTTTCGCAGGGCGAGACGCTCCAACCGGTCTGCGCAGCGGGATCACAGCCGCCTTTCTCGGCCGCCACTGCCGTTTCGGGAACGGGAGGTCATGGCGATGCGAGCACGAGCCAACCATCCTGATCAGGCGCCGCCGCGCGCCTGCATCGATCACGACGGGTTCATCGAATCGCTCAGTTCGTTCAGCCGCGCGCACCGCGCGCAGCGCTGGGAAGGCACGTTCGGACAGTTTCTGACGGACATCCTGCCGGCCAATCCGGCCGCGCGGGTGCGCACCAGCCACGAGTACATCTGGGACATGCTCTGTTGGCATGGCCGCCGCGCGCAGCATGCGGCGGGCGAGCCCGTTGCGTCCGGCGAGCGCGCCCCGGACCCGGCCGGTGAGCTGTTCCGCCACGAACTGTTCGGGATCGACGGACCGCTCGCGCGCGTGGCGGAGTATTTCAAGGCTGCCGCCGGCGGCTCCGACGTCGGGCGGCGGTTGTTGCTGCTGCTCGGGCCGCCCTCGGGCGGCAAGTCGACGCTTGCGATCCTGCTGAAGCGTGGGCTGGAGGAATACAGTCACACCGAGGAAGGCGCGCTCTATGCGGTACGCGGCTCTCCGGTGCATGAAAATCCATTGAATCTGATTCCGGCGAGTCTGCGCGCAGAGTTCCGCGACCGCTACGGCGTCAATGTTCCCGGGGAACTCTCGCCCTGGGCACGCGATTACCTCGAGCGCGAATTCGATGGCGAGTTTCTGCGCGTGCCGGTCGAGCGCATCTTCCTCTCCGAGGCGGCGCGGCTCGGCATCGGCACTTATGCGCCGCACGATCCGAGCACCGCAGACATCGCGGACCTGGTCGGATCGGTCGACCTCGCCAAGGTGGCACAGATCGGCGACGAGGGGGATTCGCGCGCCTGGTCGTGGTCCGGTGCGGTGTACTCGGCGAGCCGCGGACTGCTCGAGATGATCGAGATCCTCAAGGTCAAACGCGAGTTTCTCTACCTGCTGCTGACGCTGACGCAGGAGAAGAACGTGAAGGTGGCGCGCTTCCCGCTGATCCACCTCGACGAGACGGTGCTGGCGCATACCAACCTTGCGGAATTTCACCGCTTCCTGCAGGAAAAGGAGAACGAGGCGCTGCTCGACCGCATGGTGATCATCAAGGTGCCGTACGCGCTGTCGTACCACGACGAGGCGCGCATCTATCGCAAGCTGGTGTGCGCCGCGCCGGCGTTCCGCGACGTCCACCTCGATCCGCACGTGTTGAATCTCGCCGCGGTGTTCGCGATCCTCACCCGCCTGGCGGCGCCGGAGCGCGAGGGGCTCGATCTGGGCAAGAAACTGCGCCTCTACGCCGGCGAAGCGATCGAAGGCGTGCCGGAGAGCGAGGCGGCGCGGCTGCGGTCCGAAGCGCCCGACGAGGGTCTCGGCGGGGTCAGTCCGCGCTTCATCATCAACGCGATCTCCACCGCGATCACCCGCGGCACCACGCGCAGCCTGACCAGCATGGATCTGCTGCTCGCGCTGAAGGATGCGATCGAGAGCGATGCGCGCATGGAGCTCAAGCACAAGAAGGTCTGGATCGACCACCTGGTCACGGCGCGCAAGGAATTCTACAACCGGTGGGTGAAGGAGGACGTGCACCGCGCCATGTTCGCGTCGTTCGAGGAGGAGGCGCAGCAGCTGCTGGAGAAATATCTCGATGAAGTCGAGGCCTCGCTCGATCATCGCCAGGTCACCGATCCGATCACGGGCGAGAGCCGTCCGGCGGACGAGCGCTTCCTGCGCTCGGTGGAGGAGAAGATCAAGGTGTCGGATTCCGGCAAGCTCTCCTTTCGTCAGGAAGTGGTGCGCAAGGCCATGGTGGCGTTCAAGACCGGCGAGAAATTCAAGCTCGCGAGTCATGCCCGCATGCGCGAGGCGATCGAGCAGTATCTGTTCGAGGAGCGGCGCGACGTGCTCCGGCTGGTGACCTCGAGCGCCCGTCCGGACGAGGAGGCGCGCCAGAAGATCTCGGTGGTGCAGCAGCGGCTGATCAGCGAGTACGGTTACGATGAGCACAGCGCCAGGGAAGCGCTCAGTTACGTCACGACGCTGCTCGCGCAGGAGTAGAGCGGACATGAACGAACCGGCCGGCGGCGAGTCTCCCTTCAGCGCGGCGAAGTGGTACGAGCTGTTCTCGCGCGGGGCACGCGACTGGCTGCGTCACGATGCCAAGGTGCGCGATGCGGTACGCCGCCATCTGCCGGAACTGGTTGGTGCCGGTGAAATCATCGGCGGCGCCGCGCGCACCGTGCGCGTGCCGGTGACCCTGCTCGAGCACTACCGCTTCCGGCTGCGCCCCGGCGCCGAGCAGCAGAGCGTCGGTCAGGGCGCGGCGAAGCCGGGCGACGTCTTCGCCGATCCGACGCACCGCCCTGCGCCGTCGGGCAAGGGGCCGGGCGGCGAGGAGGAGGGTGAGGTGCAGCTGCTGCTCGAGCTGAAGGTGGAGGACATCGTCGAGTGGCTCTGGGAGGAGATGCGCCTGCCGAATCTGAAGCCCCGGGCCGGACCGTCGGAGGAAACCGAATGGACCCGCGAGGGATGGGACCGGCGCGGTGCGCGCTCCCGGCTCGATCGGCGGCGCTCGTTCAAGGAGTTGGTCAAGCGCCGCGGCGCCCCCGGAGCGGTACCGACGTTCACGGACGAAGATCTGCGCTTCCGCCAGCTGGCACGGCGGCGGCGCCCGGCGGTGCGGGCCGCGGTGTTCTTTCTGCTCGATGTCTCGGGCAGCATGTCCGAGCGCGACCGCCAACTCGCCAAATCCTTCTTCTTCTGGACAGTGCAGGGCCTGCGCCGGCAATACCGGATGCTCGAGACGGTCTTCGTCGCGCACACGACCGAGGCATGGGAGTTCACCGAATCGGAATTCTTCCAGGTGAGCGGCACCGGCGGCACGGTAGTCTCGACGGGCTTTGGCAAGGTCAGTGAGATCATCGCGGAGCGCTTCGCGGCGCAGCAATACAACGTGTACGTCTATTACGCCTCGGATGGCGACAACGCCGCGAGCGATGCCGCGGCGGCCCGCGAGGCGCTCGGGGCGCTCGTGGCAGAGACGTGCTTCTGCGGCTACGTCGAGGTTGCTGCCGGCATGTCGCGCCGTCTGGAGACCGAAACCGGTCGGCTGTTCGGCGAACGGGCGGCTGCCGGAGGTGCCGTCGACAGCTGCGTGCTCATCGGATTCGAGGACATCTGGGCGGCGTTGCGTACTTTCTTTGCCGCGCAGGAGCGCGTCGCGGAGGACGTGTGAGCCCCGAGTGGCGCACGCTCGTGCCGCGCATCGAGCAGCTGGCCCGAGGCCTCGGGCTCGACTTCCATCCGGTCGAATTCGAGGCCGTGCCCGACTCGTTCATGATGGAGATCGCCGTGTACGGCCTGCCGGTGCGCATGCCGCACTGGTCGTTCGGGGTCCGCTACATCTATCAGCTCATCCAGCGCCACATGGGTCACTCGCGGCTGTTCGAGGTGGTCTTTCCCGGCAATCCCGGGCATGCCTACCTCTCCGCCGGCAACGGGCTCGCGGAGAACGTGCTGGTCAGCGCGCACGTGCTCGGACACGCGGACTTCTCGCGCAACAACCTGCTGTTCCAGCGCTGTCAGGGGCAGGTGAGCGAGCGGATCGTCGAGCACGCCGCGCAGCACGCCCGGCAGATCCAGCAGGCGATCGAGACGCACGGTCTGCAGCGCGTGGAGGCTGCGCTCGATGCGGCACTGGCGCTCGAGCAGCACATCGACGTCGATCAGCCGCTGCGCCGCGCGGCATATCCGCAGTACCTCGAGCCGGGCAAGGCGCTCGCGGATGACGCGTGCCGCCGGCGCTTCGCGGCGCTGGAGCCGGCCGGTCCCGCCGCGGGCGTGGCCGAGCCGCAGCGAGCACCGCTGCCGCCGCACCCGGAGCGGGATCTGCTCTGGTTCGTGGCGCAGTACGCCCCGGAGATGGAAAGCTGGGAGCGCGACATCTTCCTCGCGGTGCGCGAGGAGTCGTTCTATTTCTATCCGGTGTTCGCGACGCAGATCATGAATGAAGGCTGGGCGTCGTACTGGCATGCACGGTTGCTGCGCGAGGCGGATTTCATCCCTCAGCAGGCCTATCTCGATGCCATCCGGTGCCACTCCGAGGTGGTCCGGCCGGTGGCGGCCGATGCACAGGTGGCGCTCAGCGTGAACCCCTATCACCTGGGGTTCTCGCTCTGGGAGCGTATCGTGGCGCAGCACGGTCACGAGGCCGCCTTCGCCATCCGCGCCGAGGATGACGACTTCGCTTTCATCCGCAATCACCTCACCCGGGATCTGGCCGAGGAACTCGGCCTGTTCCGCTACCGCACGCGCGACGGCAAGGTGACCGTGCTCGAGACCGATCTCGATGCACTGCACGAGGCGATCCTCGCGCCCAAATACAACTTCGGCGCCCCTGCGGTGTTGGTGCGGCGAGTGTGCGCGGACGGCACACTCGAACTCGGGCACGATCACCGCCTCGACGGTCGCGGTCTTGATCTTAAACGCAGCCGCAAGGTGCTGGAGTATCTGCAACGCCTCTGGCGCCGGCCCGTGCGGCTCGTGACGGTCGATGAAGACGGGGCGGATCTGGAGTTGTCCGTGTCTTGAGCGCAGCGCTGCTTTGCGCCCTGCGCTGCCCCGGAGTACCCTGTGTGTTCTCACACCGTGCTCGGATGGGGTGTGCCGCGTGGACCCTACGTGCATTCGCAACATCGCGCTCACCGGCGCGGCCGGCGCCGGCAAGACGCTGCTCGCCGAAGCGCTGCTGCTCGAGGCGGGTGCGATCCGCGCCAAGGGAAGCCTCGAGCGCGGCTCCACAGTGTCGGACTTCGATCCCCAGGAGCGCGCGCTCGGGCACTCGCTCGAACCGGCGCTGCTCACGTTCGAGCATGCCGGCACGCGACTGCATCTGCTCGACACGCCGGGCTACACGGACTTTCTTCCCCGGACATTCGCGGTGCTGGAGGCTGTCGAAGCCGTCGCCGTGGTGGTCAGTGCGGTCACCGGTCCGGATGCCGTGACGCAGCGGCTGATGAGTTTCGCGCGAGAGCGGGGCCTGGCGCGGCTGCTGATCGTCAACAAGATCGACAGCCGGGAGGCGGCGTGTGCGGGTGTATTGGCGCGCCTGCGCGACGCATTCGGTCCGGAGTGCCTGCCGGTCAACCTGCCGACCGAGGGCGGCGCAGCGGTGCGAGACTGCTTCTTCGACCCGCAGGAGGCGCCCGTCGAATTCTCCACCGTCGAGGCGGCGCACACGGCCCTCGTCGATCAGGTCGTTGAACTCGACGAGCGGCTGATGGGGCTGTACCTGGAGCAGGGCGAGGTGCTCTCGCCCGAGCAGCTGCACGAGCCGCTCGAGCAGGCCCTGCGGGAGGGGCACCTGGTGCCGGTGTGTTTCGTGTCCGCCGAGACCGGAGCGGGCGTCGAGGCGCTGCTGACGGTCATCGAGCGGCTGATGCCCCATCCGGCCGAGGGTAACCCGCCCCCTTTTCTCACCGGTGCCGACGGGGCCGCTCGCCGCGTCGACGTCCGGCCCGACCCGCAGCGGCACGTCATCGCGCATGTCTTCCGGGTGACGATCGATCCGTACGTCGGGAGACTGGCGAGCCTGAGAGTGCACCAGGGCACGATCCGTCCGGGCGGACAGCTCTACGTGGGCGATGCGCGCAAGCCCTTCAAAGTGGCGCATCTGTACCGCGTGCTCGGCAAGGACACGGTGGAGATTCCCCAGGCCATCCCGGGGGATCTCTGCGCGCTCGCCAAAGTCGAGGAGCTGCATCGCGATGCGGTGCTGCACGATTCGCACGAGGAGGATCACTATCATCTCGCGCCGGTGCTCCTGCCGCCCTCGATGCTCGGCTTGGCGATCGAGCCACAGCGGCGCGGCGATGAGCAGCGGCTCGCCGACGCGCTGCACAAGCTCACGGCAGAAGACCCGGGGGTGCGCATCGAACAACACGCCGCGGTCAACGAAACGGTGCTGTACGGCACCGGCGAGATGCACCTGCGGGTGCTGCTCGAGCGTATGCGCGAGCGTTACGGCGTCGAAGTGCGCACCCATCCGCCGAGCATTCCGTATCGCGAGACCATCACGCGCGCGGCCGACGGCCACAGCCGCCACAAGAAGCAGACCGGCGGGGCCGGGCAATTCGGCGAAGTGTACCTGCGCGTCGAGGCGCTCGAGCGCGGCGCCGGCTTCGAGTTCGTCGATGCGGTCGCAGGCGGAGCGATCCCGGGCCAGTTCATTCCGGCGGTGGAGAAAGGTGTGCGCCAGGTGCTCCTCGAGGGCGCACTCGCCGGCTTCCCGCTGCAGGACGTGCGCGTCACGGTGTACGACGGGAAGCACCATCCCGTCGATTCGAAGGAGGTGGCCTTCGTGTCGGCAGGCCGCAAGGCCTTTCTCGATGCGCTCGGCAAGGCCAGTCCGATCGTGCTCGAGCCGATCGTGCACCTGGAGGTGACTGCCCCGGCCAGTGCGATCGGGGACATCACCGGCGATCTGGCCACGCGCCGGGCGCGCGTCAACGGCAATCAAGAGCTGCCCGGGCGCCGCGCGAGCGTCTCGGCCCTGGTGCCGCTCGCAGAGATCAGTGAGTACCCCTCGCGCCTGAAGTCCCTCACCGGCGGACAGGGCAGCTACGTGATGGCGCTCAGCCACTACGATCCGGTGCCGCCGCGGCGCCAGCAGGAGCTCATCGAGGCGTACCGGCCGCGCGCCGAAGCCGACTGACCCCCAGAGCCTCAGCCGTGGTGGAAGCGGCCCTCGGCCTGCTTGGGCCGGGCAGGCGGGTTCGCCTCGAGTTCTGCGATCACGCTGCGCAGGTCGGCGAGCAGCAGGTCCGCCATGTCGCGCGAGAACCCTTCGCGGACCACGACTCGCAACACCGCGATGGTCTCGGCGCCCTCGGGCATCGTGTAGGCAGGCACCTGCCAGCCGTGGATCCGCAGGCGTTCGGAGACATCGTACACGGAATAGCACGAGGTCTCTTTCAGGCGAAAGGCAAAGACCGGGATCTGCGAGCCATCGCTGAGCAGCGCGAAGGGCCCGAGCGCACCGATTTGTGTGGCGAGCTCGGTGGCCACCGAGCACAGGGTGCGCATGATGCGCGTGTAGCCGTCGCGGCCGAGGCGCAGAAAGTTGTAGTACTGCCCGACGATCTGGTTGCCCGGACGGGAGAAGTTCAGAGTGAAGGTCGGCATGTCGCCGCCGAGATAATTGACGTGAAAAACCAGCTCCTCGGGCAGATGTGCCTTGCCCCGCCACAGTGCCCAGCCGACACCCGGATACACCAGGCCGTACTTGTGGCCGGAGGTGTTGATCGACACGACATTGGGCAGGCGAAAGTCCCAGCGCAGCTGCGGATGAAGGAACGGCGCGACGAAGCCGCCGCTCGCGGCATCGACGTGCAGCGGCACCTCGAGGCCGCGGGCCGCATTGTGTGACACCAGCGCATCGTGGATCGCTTCGATCGGCTCGAACTCCCCGGTGAAGGTGGTGCCGAGGATCGCCACTGCGCCGATGGTGTTCTCGTCGCAGCGCGCTACCACTTCCTCGGGTGTGATGACGTAACGGTCGGGGCGCATCGGGATGTAGCGCGGCTCGACTTCCCAGTACCGGCAGAACTTCTCCCACACCACCTGCACATTCGAGCCCAATACCAGGTTGGGCGTCGCGGCACTGCGGCCGGCGGCCGTGCGGCGCGCCTTCCAGCGCCACTTCAGCGCCATGCCGGCGAGCATCACCGCCTCGCTCGAGCCGATCGCCGACACACCGAGCGGAGATTCGTGCTCCGGGGCATGGAACAGCCGCGCGATCATGTTCACGCAGCGCGTCTCGAGTTCCGCGGTGCGCGGATACTCGTCCTTGTCGATCATGTTCTTATCGAACGTCTCACCCATGAGGCGTGCGGCCTCGGGTTCCATCCACGTCGTGACGAACGTGGCGAGATTCAGGCGGGCGTTGCCGTCGAGCATCAGCTCATCGTGAATGAGTTGATAGGCGGTGCGCGGGCTCATCTCGTGCTGCGGCAGACGGTATTTGGGCGCGGGCTCGGACATCGTGCGCGAGCCGTAGGTCGGGGCCAGGGCGGCGTCGGGAACGAGGGTTTTGATCATGGGCGTGCCTCCTCTGCGGCGATGCGTGTCAGCGTCCGGGCCAGCGGCACGGGCGCAATCCGGCGGCGCGGCACTGCGCCGGATTACTTCAGGACGAACTGTCCGCGTTCGTCGAACGGCAATTCGCGCAGCAGCCCGCGGGCCAGCTCGACCTTGCCCCGCAGCCGGTACCGCACCGGGTGAGCGCGACCTCGGCCGAAGAGCGAGAACAGAGCCCCGGCCATGTTCGCGGTGACCTCGGTGTCGAATTCCGCGGTGCCGTGCGGTGGCACCGTGAAGCGCCGTGCACTGCGCCCGTCGGCCACCCGGTGGCCGTTCAGCGCCAGGCTGTACTGAAGCGACTCGATCGGCAGGCTGATGCTGTTCGGATTGCGGACCCGCAGACGCACCCTCAGCTGCTGCTGCCAGAAGTCGGCGCGCAGGACCCGCACGCCGAGCACGCGCAGATGCGGGGCGCGAAGATTCGGAGTGAGCCAGGCGCATCCGCCGAGGAGGAGCGCGAGCAGCACCGGCGCGAGCCGCCATGCGTGGCGCGCCATGGGTCGTTCAACTGGCATAGGAGCGGCGCATCACCCCGCCGTGCTCGGGACTGCCGCCGCCGGTGGCGATCGGCTCGGCGAGCGCCGCGGGCGGCGTGCGGCCGAGTTGCTCGTACAGGCGGCTCAGCTGGCGGCGGAACAGCGCATCGAACTGACTGACTGCCTCGGCCGGATTGTAGTCCCCGAACCACCAGAACCAGTCCGAACTCTCGCACAGCGCGAGCTGGCGCTCCGCGGCACGCTGCGCCTGCGCATCGAGCGCACCGCTCGCCATGACCGCATCGAAGGTGATTTTCGCCTCGCACAGCAGGTCCCACGCGCGGTTCTTCGCCGGATCGCCCATCCAGGTGGTGAGCGTGCCGTGCACCCAGCTGCCGGCCATCAGCTGCGGCAGGGTGATCGGCATCAGACTGCGCGAGACGCAGTCCCCGAGCGTCGTCAGCTCGAGCTGAGGATGCGCTGCGAGCAGCGTGTACAGCGCGCGCAGGAAGTAATAGCCGTTGAACGGGTAGTGTTCCCAGGCGTTCTCCCCGTCAAGCGCAATCAGCACCGCGTGTCCGGGGGTCCCGCTGTACTGATGGGCCAGCTGCGCCAGCGCATCGACCAGGTTGTGCGCGGCGTCATCGCCGTGCCAGGTGGCGTAGGTGAACCCGATCAGGTCCGAGAGCGTGTCCTCACGG
The DNA here is from genome assembly GCA_021820785.1 of Pseudomonadota bacterium. The sequence goes on along the minus strand of JAKADE010000058.1, from coordinate 1,457 downwards.
AAGAACTGCATCAGGGAGCTGCCGGCGAGCCGGTACGGGCGGTTGAAGACCTGAGCATCGAGGCTCGGTGGCTGCGGCGCGAGTGCCGCAGTGCGCTGCAGCGAACCGTGCAGCACGTTGGCGCTGCTCGCGACCCATCTGAAGCCGAACCGCTCGAGCATCTCGAGCGTGGGGCGGCTGACGGCACCCTCGGACGGCCAGCACCCGACTGGCCGGGTGCCGAAGGTCTGCGTGAACAGCCGCAGCCCCTCGCGCACGTGCCACTCGGCGCGCTGCGGTCCGCCGGGATAGCCGGCGAGCTTCGGTAGCGGCAGGTTGGGCATGGCCTCGCGCGCCGCCTGGAAATCGAACAGCAGCGGCATGATCGGATGGCCGTACGGGGTGACCGACAGCTCGCACCGGCCCTGTTCGCTCAGGCGTCGGTAGCGCGGCACGATCTGTCCGAGCAGCGAGCCGATCAGCGTCAGCAGCTCGCGCCGCTGCGCAGCGGTGAAGCCGCGGCCCTGTTCGGTAAGCCGGCTGACCAGCGGGTCGCTGCGGCGCACCGTCTCGCCCATCCAGGCGAGGTGATACCACACCGCGAGATCCTGGATGAACTGGTCGGAGGCGTAACTGACGCGCTCGGGCGTTGCGAGCGTGTCGGCGATCGAGGCGAGTTCGAGATAAGGCCCGAAGCGCTCGATCATCTGCTTGCGCTGGGCGCGCAGGCAGGCGTGCAGGCTCTCGAGCCGCTCGCTCGGCGCACTCGGCACCGGATCGGGTCCGAGCAGCGCGAGCACCGGGTCCGGCAGCGGGCTGCCGGTGCGCAGATGATCGGCGACTGCGCCTGCGAGCGCCTCGACCTGCTCGAGCAGCACCGGGGTGAAGTTCACTACGGCGCGCGCTTCCGGGATGGCCTCCAGGTGCGCGGCCATGTCGGTGTAGTCCTTTATCGCGTGCAGGTACGTCCAGGGCAGCACGTAACGCCCGGTGAGCGCATCGCGGTACTGCGGCTGGTGCATGTGCCAGAGCAGGACCACCGGCAGGCGTTGGGTGGACATGGGCGGCTCAGCCCGTGATGCGCCGCAGCATCTCGGCAGTCACCAGCACGACACCCTTGTCGGTGACCAGAAAGCGTGCGGCATCGGCCTCTCGGTCGACACCGATGCTCATGCCGTTCGGGATTTCGCTGCCCTCATCGATGATGGCGCCACGGATCACGCAGCCGGCGCCGATGCGGGTGTTGGGCAGGATCACGGCCCGCTCGATGGTGCTGCGCTCCTCGACCCGCACGTTGGAGAACAGCAGCGACTCGCGCACGGACGCGCCGGAGATGACGCAGCCGGCCGATACCATCGAGTTGATCGCGAGCCCCCGCCGGCCGTCCTCATCGAGGATGAACTTCGCCGGCGGCTGGTGCACCTGGTAGGTCCAGATCGGCCAGTCCTCGTCGTAGATGTTCAGCTCCGGCTCGACGT